>JBCDIO010000042.1:0-11503 GCA_038748815.1 Bacteroidota bacterium | reverse complement strand
GTTGGCTATTCCGCTGCCCGTCCAGGTACCGCCAGCGGCAGGCACTACATTGGGTAGCGGTAGTAGGCCATTGTTGATACATAAGGTGTCATTTGGACCGGCTTCAATGGCCGGAGGTGCGAGTACATCGACCGCAAAGGTGGCCGTTTCACTACAGCCATTGGCATCGGTAAAGGTGTACGTTAGATCGTACAAGCCGACGCCACCGGCCTGGACTGGATCGAAAAATTGCGATCCTACCAGGCCGGGGCCGGAAAAAGATCCTCCTAACGGGGCCGGTACGGGGAGTACTACTTGGCCCGGACTATCGCAATAGGAGGTATCAGGCACTAAAACTGTAGGTAAATCATTGATCTGTACGAGTAGGCTGTCTTGATTCGAACAACCATTGGCATCGGTGAAGTCGTAGTACAAGACATATTGACCAGGTGCTACGGATTGCGGGTCAACCTGATCATTATTTAGAATATTTGGGTTATTGGTTGTCCAAGATCCTCCTAAAGGGTTGGGGGATAAAGGAATGGTATTTTCGTTTAAGCAAGCGGTCAGGTCTGGCCCAGCCCCTACATCCGGCAGAGGATTGATGATCATATCAACGGTACTCTCTACGTTACAAGCTCCGATACCGAAGCTGTAGGTCAGCGTATTATTTCCAATCTGGCCAAAGGCTGGTCCGAACAACCCGTTCGCATTGACACCCGTTCCAGACCAGGATCCTCCAGCGGGGGTAGCCGCTAAAAAGATTGGGTCTTCGTTGGCGCAGAAGGTAGCTGGATCTGGGAGGACCAGCGGCACGGGCTCCTGCACGACGAAGGTGTCTGTCAACTCGGTCGTTCCACAGTTATTAGTGGCCCCCACCGTTACGATGTAGGTTCCCGGGGTATCGTAGATAACCGTCCCGGGAAAGGCTTCGGTAGAGGAAGTCATGTTGCTGGCTCCGGGGAATTCCCAATAGTAGCTAAGCAAAGAATCGGCGTTGGCATCAAAGGTGATCCCATTCTGACTTGGAAAATTCAGCGTAGCAGCGTAGCAAGAATCTGGTAAAGGATTGAGCAGAATATTAGGATTACCAGGAATGATCAGGGTAGTATCCCAGCTCACTTCCTGGCAAGCATTGGCGGCAAACAAGGAGACATCAAAGCTGCCTCCCTGTTCAAAGGTTATGACGGGCTCTTGCGAATTGGCATCGGTTCCGCCAGCAAAAGACCACCCGATGGGGGGGTAAATATTCCAGGCAAAGGTGTCTATCCCTTGGGAATTATTCGTGAAGGGGATTTCAACGGGCGCACAACCAATCCCAGCGCCCGGATCAAAAATAAGGGCACCTCCTTCCACAATTGGGGGTTCGGCAATGGTGATTGTTTGGCTGAAGGTAAACTCTCCACAGGCGAAGCTGATGACGATCATTTCGATCGTGTATTCACCAGGATTCAGGAATTGGATCTCGATGGTCTGTGACCCAAACAAGGAACCTGATTCCAGGATCCAATCTACGCCGGGCGTACCCGAAATAGACCAGTTAGGGTTGAGAACATCGATACAGTTGGAGGGGTTCCCGCTGACCACTTCCGTTACATCGGGGGTCGTATTTTCAAATTCAAAAGTCGAACCCGGACAGGCACTCGGGGGAGGAGCGATACTGAATTCCGGGCTCGGTGGTGCGCTCACTTCAATGGGTTCGATGGTAGCCGTAGAAGAGTTACACGGATTCGAGGCAACGACGTACAAATCAAAGGCATTGACATAGTTGCCCGTGCTCGTAACGTTGTCACAAGAGCTCTCTTCAAAGGTATACGTGAAGGTGGGGGGTAAGTCATCTTGCGTATAAGAGACTACCTCTTCTCCATTGACGTAGAAAGTATATTCGGTACCGGGAGGATTGAGGGCGGTATTCGTAATCGGGAAGTCCAGGGTAGCAGGAGCGCAAAGTCCTACCGTATTCCCGGGAATAACCAAGCCCACTGAGGGGTTCCCCCCGTTGTAGAATGAATAGTCATTAGTGGTTACACAGCCGTTTTGGTGGGTAACGGTTACGGTAATATTGTAGTACCCTAAACCCACGTAGGTATGGCTGATGGTACTAATATTGGAGAAGGTCGTGTTGTCGAATGTTTCAATGGCACTACCGTCGCCCCAATTGATTTCGTACGAAGCGTTATCGGCGTAGGTGGCGGAGTTATTAAAAATCTCTAGGTCAATGGAATTTGACCCATTACAAGCTTTGATCTCGTTTCCGACCATGGCAAATAGCCCGGGGGGAACGCCGATGGTTGCATCGGGAGCCGCTAATACTAGAATACTAGTGGTATCACAGGAAACTCCATCTTCGAATACTTCGATCTGTAAGGTGGAATCCACTTCGAAGGACGGGGTTGGAAAATCGAAAGATACTCCGGTGGTGTCCGCTAGGCCATCGTTATCCAAATCCCAGGTGTAGGTACCGGCCCCCGGGTTGGTGACTACCATACCCACAAGCTCCCCACCGCAGGGGGTCGCATTGGAGACCTGGAGGTCACACTGGGCGGTATGGAGCTTGGGTATGAGAAAGCAGACCATTATGAGTACTATATTTTGAGTAAATCTCCAGTTCATGACAGGGGGATTGAATGTTAACCAGTTTTTGATTTGAGTGCGTTCTTACTTCCTGATGAGTTTGGACAAAAACTTCGGGTGGAACCCGACTAAAAGAAATCTTTACAATCTAAAATCCGCTTAGCTGACCGAGAGCCACCATTCCGGGCACTCCCGCTGATATTCGTGGAAAATTGGTAGCGGACATGTAGTTCGTATACGCTTCCAGCAGCCGGGCCCACTCCGGTATTATTGAGATCTACACTAAAGCCGATCATCAGCTTAGGTGCATTCCCGGAGCGTTGGCTCACTGGATTAACGTATCCTCCTATGGTCATGATAAAGGCGTCAGAATGGAAGGCGCTGGGGGCCCAGTACTTATTTTGGTACAGTGCACCGATATAAACGCTTCCCATCATACCGTATACTCCGACGGTTCCGACGGTGAGATTCTCTCTAAAGTTCATAAACTTATAGCCCTGCATATCGAGCTTGAAATTGGGCGATATGGAGATGTTTCGACCTACCCCTGATAGTACGGTGATTGGGATGATCATACCTCCGTGGATGGTCGTGCGGGGGGCTACACGGCCATCCAAATTGAGAAAACTATCGTTTCCTTCGGAGGATTTACTGAATAAGTACGGGAGGTGATGAAAGCTCATACCCAGGTGTGAGCGGATCTTGCGCAGCCCATTGCGACCCACTTTTTTATTGCTGACGTGCCGCCAGACGACTCCAAAGCTCACATCTCCGAAGGTGATTCGGTCGAGTACTGGAATAGCGGATGTTTGGTACGTCAGGCCATACACAGGATCTAATTCGTCTGAAAAGACTAAGCGATCCCAGTCCAGTCTTTTCTGGACTACCTGCGTTTCGAACCCAAAGTGTACGTTGTTATTATTTCCGGGGATGGTGTAAGAAAGAGCCAATCCCATTTTATTGGTAGTTAGTGAAGCGATGGCTTCTTCATTGCGGACTAAGTTCAGTCCAAGGCCCAATCGCGCGACGGGTAATTGGGTTTCAGCAGTAACGGCGTAAGTACGAAAGCCTTGGTCAATGCCCACCCATTGGAGACGAGCGGAGGCATTGGCGGCAATACCGCCATCCAGGCCGGTGAAAGCTGGATTTAAATAGATCCGGTTCGCATAAAATTGTGAGAACGATGGATCTTGTGCTTTGGTGATGGATGTTAGCGTGGTTGTTAACACTAGGCATAGCATAGCCAGTGAACCCCATGAGCGTACTGTGTGGTTCATAATGTCTTTTTTCGGTTTTTGCAAGCTTTTATTAGGCTAAAGGATGCTCCTTTAGAAAAGGCTTGTGCTTATTGCTTGGGAAAAATATCCCGTTGCAGACCGATAGAACGTTTTAGGTTGAATAAAAACCGGTGAGTTAGAACGGAGTCTTGGTATAATGCTATTAACGGAAATTCATCTAATTCATCTGAAATGTAAGACTCTATCTTTGTTTTCTGAGTTCGGATCTTTCCAGGTAGAAAAGATAGGTTCGAGGAGTGTGTATTTTTCTCAGAAAACGAACCCATTCGGAATTTGCTCGGCCGGAACTTTACGGGGGCGTTCCTTTCTCAGAAAGGACCGCTTAAAATTCTTGCGAGCTTTAGGCTTCGGTTTTGGGGAAGAATGTTTGTTCGCTTGTTCTATAGTGGTTAGGTTGCTACCGTAGGGAATGTTCGAGAGGAAAATCTTCAAAAACGCAGGAAGGCCGAAAAATCGCATGTTTTCGGCTTTCGAGGCTTTCGTTTAGTCGGCTAGATTGCAATAAATCCCAGGACCTCAATTCATTTCTGTGACACCCCTTTGGCCACACTCAGGTAGAATTGAGTCACGAAATTATTGCCCGGATACATACTGTTGAAGATATTGGAATTTGGGACCTAGATCGCCCGCACGTGCTACCGTGGCATCTTCCAAAATCTCAGAACCTTGAAAAAATAGCTCATCCATAATCTCGTGAATGAATTGTTCTCCAAAAGACTGTGAAGCATCCCTGGGCATTTCATTGGGTAGGTTATCAATCGTCATCATATCGATCACTCCAGTTTGGTGGGCGGCTGTTTCTTTACCTGTTTGAGGATCGAAGCCAAAAATGGGATCGGCGATCGTACTCGCTTTAAGGGTAGATGGTATTGAGGAAACGGGTGCAATGTCGCAAGTGACATCGGCGATAACTTGAATAGCAAAATCTGGCGCTGCCATTTGCTCCGTGGTAAAGAAAGCGGGCGCTTGGTTATCCCAGTAGATACCATTGATAAATATATCCGAGACCTTCGTATAAGGAGCGAAAGCAGAAACGAAGCGTTCTGGATGTTGATAGAATTCTTGTTTATCAAACTCCGCGCCTTTTCCGTTTTTTGCGTAAATGGTTTACGTGTAGTTGCGTGAATACTGGCTCGTTAAAGGAATCCCGCAAGAAGGCCTCTGGTGTGACCGACCGAATACCCATATCGTTTAAAACTTCGGCTGCTCCGCTGCCTACTCGTCCAGTGCCCGTCAGGACAATTTTGAGGGCTGGCCATTCCATGTTTTGGTAGATGGATTTAGCTTCGGCATAGTCGTAGCAATCTTTCATCCGCTTGAGGGCAAAGGCCCCCGTTCTTTGCCCGTACGTGTACAAAGCGTTATGAGCACCCACCATTCCAGCAAAGCGTCCAAAAGCAATCAGACGTTTTCCTTCTTCGTCCGTCAATACCTCGTAGTCAATTAGGCGAATATTCTTTTGTAGGATGCTTTGTAATAAGGGCCGATTGTAAGCTTGTTCTTTGATGGTGTGTGAAAAGAAAAAATAGGTTTTATCAGCGATTAATTGATCGATGGGCACTTCTTTAACCCCTAGTAAAACATTACAATCGCTTAGATCCTCCTGAATGGTAAGACCAAGATCTCGGTATTCTTGATCAGAGTAGCACCGGGTAGGGGAAGGCTGGATAACGATTTCACAAGGGCGGGTATCCAAAATCTGTTTTACCTGCTGTGGACTCAGTGGAACCCGAGAATCGGGTGGTGTTTTTCCTTCGCGGATCAAGCCTAATTTCATAGTTGGTTCGGTTAGGTGGTGCCGCGAATTCTTCAGAAATACGGCCACCATATTAGATTATTCGGCAAAAATAGTTCTTTTCGGCAAAGTAGTGCAGTATCGGTTTAAAAAGGCGGTCTCCCTCTAGGACGGCTTTTGGGGAGAACTTTTTTTAGTTGAATTCGGTTATATTTGCACATGCCCAGAAGAACGCTTTTGGGATCCTGATTCGGGGACGTATTGGAATCGACAGGAAAGTTGACTAGTTAGTAAGCATGCCGGAGCAACATTGCTCACTCCGTTAAAAAATGGTATGGAACCTTTTTTATATGGCAACTCATATGCCATGGCAGCCTAAGACCAGGTCTTAGATGCCTTTTGGCCCACGCTTGATGTCTGCTACACAGCGTGCCGCCAATCACAACCTGCAGGCTGGCTCTGTGACCGGTCCCGATCATAGAGTAAGATTTAGGGGATAAGGTGTTCGTTACGGTGGGTTTCCAGACCTCTCGTACACTCGAAAATTGAATTGGGAACTAAGCATGTAGAAAGCTCTCAAGTGCTTTCGCTGGACGCGAGTTCGACTCTCGCCGTCTCCACTAAGCTAAAAGGGCTGCTGCAACATTCGTTGCGGTAGCCCTTTTTTGTGTTTTTCAGGGGGTAAATGGAAAAAAATGGCTGGTTGGGAAAAAGAGGGTTTAATTCTTACACGTGCACACCATACAACTCGCCTTCCGACTTAAGTCGGAAGGCGAGTTTGGGTGCAGGCGAACTAAAATCGATGAATTTCCCCTGTATTTATTGACTTCTGCTCTTCTCTGAGCCTCTCTTTTCCCTTGGCAGCCTCACCAAAACCGCGATCCCGCAACGGTCCTTTTCTTACCTCTAGCGTTTCTCCTTTATTCCCCACTAGAACCCTAACCAAAACGATTTTCTTCCTGCGACCATTAAAAAAGGCCTCCGGATACCCGGAGACCTCGTGTGTAAATGGGATTATGGAGGAAAGAAATGGGGGTAAGTCCAGGACCAACATGGGTTGGACCGCGAAATATCGTCAGCAAAAAATGATGGCCATCATTCTTAGAAATCCTGGTAAGAGCTATGCGAAAAAAGAGGGAAGAATAAGGAGGGCTTGTTTTAACAACCGTTTGATCTTGTGATAGATATAGAATTGAAGGACTTCATATCAATCCTTTCAAAAATATAAAAAATACATTTTGCGCGAAAGAGGGTACCCGCAGAAAAATCGGTAATAAGGAGAAAAAATGAGGGGGCAAATGGAAAAAGGCCCCGGAGCATGCCCCGAGGCCTTAAACAGTCCTAAAAATATTCTTACTTCACTTAGCTTATTCCAGAATTAGCATCCGTCGAATGGCGGAGTGCGTTTCCGTTTTCAACTGATAGTACAGTAAACCAGTCGTGTTCAAGTCTGATTGTCGTAAGATCACTTCGTGGTAACCGGCTGCATAAGTACGAGTCACTTGATATACTACCCGGCCACTAGCGTCAAAGATCTGTAGATCAGCACTCGCCGCTTCGGGCAATTGGAAGCGAATGGATGTACTATTAGCAAATGGATTGGGTCGGTTGCTGTATAAAGCGAAGACACCTTCGGCCTTCGGCTCCTTAAAGACTACTTGTACACCTTCTATTTCTCCAATTGCCGGATAAGATTGTGCCTCCACATAGCCTTGAGCTAAACCTAGCCATTCGGATAGCATTCCATCTTTCTGAGCGGTAACCAGCAATCCAAATTGCTTCGATTGCGCATCTACCTGAACCGGACCATCCGTATTCCAGCTAAAGTGGAGAAGGCCCTTAGACTGATTCGATGACCCAATATTCGCATTGGTCAAAGAACCTTCTAAGACCTGATCAATGCTCAATACGCTTTGCGCCTCTAAGCTAAACTGGAAACCAGCGGTGGTTTGTCCCGTTCCGGTAAACCAGACCTCAGCACTTTCACCCGCTTTTAAGTAACGATCTTCGGTTTGGAGCACGAAGCTAGAGGTGTTCGTCCGCTCCTCGTTGCCAACTAAGGAGTTGGCTTGTACCGATCCGTTGACATCACCGACTTTGATACCAATGAAGTTAGTGAATAGCTGATCGACACTCAAATTATTGAAATTGATCACCTCATCAAACGGCTCGGCAAATGGGTTCTGCGGATTGGCAAACACAAAGTCTTCCGGCACAAAACGCCAGCTGGTATTATTCTGGAAAGAATCATCAATCAAAAGAATCACCTTCCGGATAGCTACGATATCAAGGGTAGAAACAGCCCCTGAATTGTTGGCATCCGCGGCAATCATTTTGTACGGTGAATCCAATTGATTAACACCCAATATGTGTTGAGTAATCAATACAATGTCGAAGGTCGTAACACCATTCGTTGGCTCATCGTTGAGACTCGGCGTGATCGAGTAGTCACCACCAGCCGCTAGGTTGAAGCTGTACTGACCACTATTATCCGTTTGCTGTACAATGCTCTGACCGCCGTTGGCTTCTACGTTTACGGCCTCAACCGGTTGGTTGTTTTCCGTTTGAATCGTACCGGCAACGGTTAGTGGTGCAGAGCTACAGGTACCCATGTTATCCTGAACCTCAATAAAGGTCTCACAGAAGTCTTGGTTACCAGCCGCATCGGTTACCCAAAGCTGTATGGTCTGCATGCCTAGGTCATCACAAGTGAATACAAGGCCTGTATCTGTGATATCGGCAGAGAAGCTCAAGTACAATTCACCTGGGCAATTGTCAAAGCTACCCGCATCGAAATCAGAGGCCCAAACATCGATCATACCCGTCTGCATGATCTCAATCACCAAACCATTTACACAGTATGGTGTCGGTTTCTTACAGTCTTCTACGGTTACTACGATGTTGTCGTAGGCCACGTTACCACACTCATCCGTTACGGTGTAAAGGACGTCGTAGCTACCGGGAGCTACATTCTCATATACGTATTGGTCGCCCGTTGCACCTGGAAGATCAGAAGAGATCTCAATACTGATGCTTGGAGAACAGTCCGTCACATCCGGGATAGGTAGATTAACTACGGTCGCACAATCAGATTCTTCGATACAAACATCCAAATCTTCTACATCAAAGATTGGAGCTTCTTCGTCGACTACTTTGATGGTCTGCTGGTATTCGATGTATCCGTCGGCTTCGCCCGGTGTACCATTAGAGTTGAACCCATCGCGGAAGGTGCGGCAATCTTGGTCACCATCACCATCCCAATCAACGAATAGATCACATTCTGCGAATCCAGCTTCGGAATAAGCATCGAAACCGAAGTCGTCAAATACACACCAGTTGATGACCGACCAAGTCCGTACGATCTTGTAACAAGCATCGGGTACGATCTCAAAGAGTTCATCTTCAAAGCTCGTTGCAATCAGTTCGCAGTCGTCGAAGAATACCTGTGGTTCTCCAAATTCTGGCAGTACACCATCTTCACACTGAGCGGTGATATCTTCTGGGAATTCTACCACCCAGTCCGAAACGTGCTCAATGAAGATCGTTTGTGTACAGGAGATTGGTAGATTAGTATTTGCATCAGTTGCTGTCCAGGTACGAGTAATCATTCCCGTGGCACAGGTATTGACATCTACGAGTACCTCATAAACGACATCCAATTCGCAATTATCATAGAAGACGGCCGTTCCAAACGGATCCAGTACTTCATTATTTCCAGCTAGTAGTTCTTGCTCGAATTCATCAAAGTATTCTTCACAAGTGATTGTGGCATTCGCTGGGCATTCAATGAGTAGCGGTGGTAGTTTATCGTTGACTAGTACCTGAACCATACACTCATTGTAATTACCGTAACAGTCAAGGACTCGGAATACGACCATGACATTATTGCCGGCGTCCGAACAGCAGAATTCTACGGTAGGACCGAAGTCATCAAAGTTTCCATCACAATCACCATCCATCCGACGTACCTGGAACTCTTCCAAGCAGCAATTGTCGTAAGAACCATCATCAAATACGTCCGCAGGAACAATAGCTAAACCATCCGAAGAAAGATCTACTTCTGTAATCTCATCACAAATGGCAACCGGTGCCGTTTGGTCTTCTACCGTCAGTTGGTACGAACAATCGGTGGTATTACCACAATCGTCTTTCACGTGGTAAGTGATGGTGTAAGTACCAAGGGCCAGGTTGCTGATCAAACCACCATTGGTGTTTAGGGTACCGTTTGGTGTATCTGTCGTAACGGTAAAGCCAGAACAATTGTCGGTAATGGCAATCGCTGGAATTTGGTAATTCGCGATACACTCATCACCAGAAGTAGTGCTAATGGTAAGGTCTTCCGGGCAAGTTACATTCGGCCCAAGGTTATCAATTACCTTGATGGTTTGCAAGAATTGAACGGGGTTTACACCAATCTGTGCCGGTAGGCAGGGATCGTAAACCGACCAAACCCGCAAGATGTCGTAGCTTCCGCCACAGATGTCGAAGATTTCTTCTGTCATATTCACAGACAATCCACAAAGAGGAGCTCCCTGGATATTCATACCTAAGACAGAAGGAGTACCGGTGTTCGCTGGATCCAATAAGCTTGGATTAGCATTTACATCCGCACAAGCCAAGGCTGGATTGGCAATACCGTCGATATTCTCCGGGAAGACCACGTCCGCGGTAGTGAATCGCTTGATGGTAATCACCTGCACGCAAGTACTGAAGTTATCCGATTCGTCCGTAACGGTCCAAGTCCGGATAATCTCCCCGCGAATTTCTTCGCAAGCTCCAAAGTCGTTCCAAACGTCATTGAAAGTATTAGTCACACTGGTTTCACAGCTCAATAACTCCGGCGTTCCGGTATTACTTGGATCCGATGATTCATGACAATATATGGTCAAGTCATCTGGGCAAGCGATTTCAGGATCCTGCTTATCTTCAATGAAGATCTGTCCCCAGCAACTGTTGCCGGAATCCGGATCAAATACGGTAACCGTTAGGGTTTGACCGATGTGATCGTGATTAACGATGGGACTAGTTGGAATCGTAAACCCGTTTTGGTCGGTAATAGTGATAATATAGTCTTCGTAACAGTGGTAGTCATCTCCTTCGAAGATCATGTCTGCGGTAATTTCCGCTTCGCAAGTGGCATCTAAAGAGATGTTTACCAAGTCGTTACAGAATAGATCAAACGAGTTTGGTACGTATTCAATGATTTCTATATTAAAAGTACAAGTAGCCGAGTTACCCGCCTCGTCGAAGATGGTAATCGTTACTGGGGTAATACCAATCTCAAAGAAAGAGCAAGGCTCGATGCTATAAACAGTATCCACTACTTCACAGTTATCAATCGCTAGTTCGGGAGCAAAACAGACAGAACGGCGGCACTCACCCGAGTTTAAGTTGATCGTGATATCTGCGGGGCATTCAATTACTGGATCTTCTACATCAAGTACCGTTACGTCGAATCCGCAGGTAGAAACATTTCCAGCTAGATCAACCAACGTATACGTAACGGTGGTGGTACCTACACAGAAGAACTCCGTAACGTCCATCCCTCCAACACCTGGAAGGACTCCACCGTCCGGTACGCAGTCCGCATCTAGGGTAGAGTATGCCACCGAGATCGTGCCCTGGAAGCAGTTATCTACGAAGAATGGGTGGATCCAGCTAAATTCTGCACCACAAAGACCAGGATCATTATCCAGGGTTACATCTGGCTGATCGTATTCTAGCATACAAGTGATATCCAGATCCCAATCGGTCACATCTAAGGCTCCTTGGCCTGGATTTGGTACGATGTCCAGAATCCAGTCCCCGTCTGTTTTCTCTACATAGAAGTCTTCGGGAGAAGCGGGTAGGGTGGTAATCTCTACCTCCGTACCCAGTGGACTAATCAAGGTAATGGTGGAATTCGCTGGCGTTACCG
>JBCDIO010000041.1:0-11615 GCA_038748815.1 Bacteroidota bacterium | reverse complement strand
GGTTAGTCCAAGCTATTTGGGCTAGATCGTGATCATCTTAATTCCATTGCTATGGGGAAAGCAAAGAAAAACTTGGACGCTCTAAAAAATGATCTCAAGGAGATCAAAAAGGATGAGATGAAAAACATCGTTGGGGGTCGCGAAAAGAAAAAGACCTGGAAACGATGGTTAAATATGTGTGGAAATATTCTTCCACAGTAAACAGTGGTCCTACCCACTGCAAAAAGGCTCCCTGCAAAGGGAGCCTTTTTGTTTTATATCCTACAAATATGGACAGATTCTCTCCTTCCCCTTTGATGAATGCTCAATGATTTGAAAATATTTTAGATTTATATCATCTTTATCTATGTCTGAGGCCCGGAGATGGTCCCTTGAAAGCGGATCCTCCCAACGCTTGGAATTAGGCAGTCACCGAATTCCAAGCGAGGTCTGAATTACGGAAAAGAAACCGTCGAGCGAGCAAAGGTTCTGCAGATAGGAATACCAAAGATCAATCGTGTTTTGGAATCTTCCTGACCCAGACAAATAGTTCTATCGATGGGTTTCAAAGTATGGAGTCTTTATCGGAAGGTCTACAGGTCCTGAAAAGGACGGTATGGTTACTGCCGCTGGCTCCAAAGGAAAAGCCCATTCCTCTAGATCCTCCTTAGATCAGAAGGAATCACATGTACATCAAAGAAGAGCATTCTGACATGAACATCGGAATTTCTCCGCAGGATGAAATTCGTCAATTGGAGCATCAGCTGGAAACCCAGCGCGATGAACGGCAGCGCCTAATCCTATTGGATCGGTTAAGCTACCACTATTCGTTTACCAATTTGACGGGGGCACAATCCTTACTGACTGAACAGCAACGCCTGCTGCGGCACTACAATTTCCCGGATCTATTACTGAACTACCATCGGTATAGCGCTTTTGTGCATAATCAGCTGTATCAATTTGCCGAGGCGGCCCAGGGCTACCGCAAAGTGATCGAATTGGTCGAAGAACGCGGGGATGTCCAACAACAAGCCAGTGCTTACATTCAATACGCCGGCATTCTCATTAATGAGAATCAGATGGACTTAGCGGTTGATTACCTGGATAAGTCGCGAAAGCTACTCAAGTTCTTTCCCGATCAACGGCTAGATGCCTGGATCAAATGCCGGGAAGGTTATATCGATCTGCATTACGCCAACTATTCGAACGCCATCGAGGCTTTTCTGGAGGCGAGCAATCAGATCCAAGGACTAGAAGTAGAGCTTCAGTTCATGGACTACTACTTTCTGACACTTATTCATTCTGGCCTAGGGAAGGTATTTGAACGGAATAACGAGTGGGAAAAGAGTGTAAGGGCTTACCTCAGGGTGGTCAATATGTGCGAAAAACTGGGCATGAACTCCCGCTTATCCTGGCATTACCTCAATGTAGGTAGCGGTTTCATGGCACTCAACGATGAGGAAAGTGCCGAACGTTATTTCCGCAAGGCCATTAGTACAGAAAACGACACCAGTCGCTTAGCCAGAGCCAGTGCTTACGCAAATCTGGGGTACATCAAGTTTCAGAAGAAGCAGTACGATCAATCGCTCGATCTATACGATAAGGCCGAGTCATTATTCAAAGAAGTGAAGGCGGATGATTATTACAACTTCTCCAATATCGAACGGTGGCGAGCCCATTTGTACCTCGAACTAGGAGAGACCGATGAGGCTATGGACCACTTTGTGGAAGCCTATAATCACGCCAAGAAGATAGAAGACTATAAACAGATATCGGGAATTTATCGAGATATTGCTTCCTTCCACGCCGATATTGGTGATTATAAAAGTGCTTACGAATACCAAGTCCTACACGATCGCTTTGCCGAACGCTACATCGAACAGGTTAATTCGCGGAAGCTTATGGAATTGGAAATTAAGTACGAGGCAGAGCAGAAAAAGCGGGAGACGGAGCTACTGCAACTGAAGGCCACCCGACTCCAGCTCAAAGCACTACGGGCGCAGATGAATCCCCACTTCATGTACAATGCCCTCAACGCTATTCAGCACTATATCACTTCAAATGAGATCAAAAACGCAGCTAAATATCTGGCTAAATTTGCCCAGCTAATGCGGCAAAGCCTAGAGTACTCCGAACTAGAAATTATTTCCCTGGAGAAAGAAATTGAATTCCTCAAGGACTATCTGACCATTAACCAAAAACTACGCTTTGAAGATTTGCTGGACTTTGAGATTGAAGTAGACGATGAGATTGAAGATGATATCCTGGGGGTCCCCACTATGATCGTGCAGCCCTATGTGGAAAATGCCATTGAACATGGGCTGCGATCGCGTAAAAATGGCCATATTCTCGTCTCTTTTTCGATGATTGACGATCATACCATTTTAGCCGTAGTCGAAGATAATGGGATTGGTCGAGAGGCCGCCCGCCGTTTACAAGAAAATGATCCTTCTATACAAGAGCATAAATCGCGGGGGACTAGTATCACCGAAAAGCGATTGAAGCTGCTCCACCAATCGAAAGGAACAGGAGTGTTTGTAAAAACATTGGATCTAAAAGATCCCATTAGTGGAGTTGGAAAAGGACCGCGAGTGGAGATAAAAATTCCGATTGTGGAGATTCAGATTAAATAAAAAATGGCCGAAGGTTCAGAAGGGGAATCTGAACCTCCAGGCCAAGGGGAGGTGTAGTTTTCTTTTTGGTGTTAAGTGCATCCTTGAGCGATCATTGAGATGACCTCGTTGGCGATGTAAACCGGTTTGTTAGTGATCTGGATGCCGATCAGTAAAGAAAGACAACCGCACACAACAAATATAGTACCTTTTGCTAAAAATATCTCGATTTCGATCATCTGACTGTTAACTTTAGTCAGTTTTCTCATAGTATTTTCCATTTCCTATCAGCATTTCTAGGTGTTGGTAGGAAATTTTTTTGCCCTTTTATCTTCCAAATCGACCTTCCTTTCTCAGATGTATTAAACCATTTCCTAATCCGTATACACCTTTCATCGGATAATATGCCCATATCCTAAAATCGGGACCAGCCAGGCCCCAATTCGCTTTATCTTGCAGCGTGTAGTTTTCTCATAGTATGTTAAGTGCTCCTACATCCCTACCTTAGCCTCCTTTGATGTAGGAGTTTTTTTATTCCCTTTTTTCAAGAATTTCAAAGCGTTTTTTTAGTTGATTCCCTTGTTGATCAACCAGGGTAACCTCGTGAAAACCAGGACTTGGGTTGAGTTCCATGGAGTGAAAATGCTGCGTGCTACCTAGATATTTGGTATCGAGATGCCAATATAGAATAGCTTCCTCATCGGTGTGTGCGACTTTGAAAACGGTCCTACTGCGTTCCCCATCTAAATCAACCGGCACATAGATTTCCGTTCGGTGCCGAGGATAAATCCATTGCATGACTTGTCCGCTTCCTTCGGAGGGAGTACATTCTGGAGCCCAGGGTGGTAGAGGTTCATAGTTGGGATGATTCTGCCGATAATAATGCTCTGCAACGGGAGGTAAGCTAAACCAAGCGTGTTTCTCCATACCGGTATTACCCTGGCATTGCTGATGAACACGCCAGTGCTTTTCTGGATCTAGATAGAGCGTTTGGTGATAGGAGCAAGGCGGACCTTCTTGCCAGGTGGGGCTTGCCCAAACGGTATCTGTGGGGCATATAGGGAGGGGGCGAAAACCGGAATTACTACAAATGGACATGCGTTGCAGATCATTGTAAGGGGCAACGAACCAATCCGCAACGGGCAAGCGGTTGAAAACATCGAACAAAATGGGAGCTGCTGCTTGTATCCCAACCAAGCCGGCTCGTCCTTCTCCATCGGCATTACCCGCCCAGACCCCAACTACGTACTGACTATTTACACCGATGGCCCAAGCATCGCGAAACCCAAAACTTGTACCTGTCTTCCACGCAATATTTTGGCCAGAATGAAACGTTTCCCAATGACCGTCAATACTTGGTCGCTCTAGCTGCCGCATAGCCTCAAAGGTTTGGTAAATGGCCCCGGCACCGCAGAGTGGAATCTGTTCTTGCGCTTCGGAGGAAACGGGCGGAGCTATCTGATAATGGAGCGATCGTAGATCAGATTCATAATACGCACCAGAGTCTTGAAAGTGGGTTAGCGTTCTAGCCAAGCTGGCGTAGGCTCCAGACAGATCCCAAAGGCTTGCTTCTGCCCCTCCTAGTACAAGTGGTAAGCCATATTGCTGTGGGGCGCGAAATAGTGTTTTCAACCCCAATTTTTTTAGATAATGGTAGAAAGAAGGAACTCCCTGTTCTTGTAGCATGAATACGAAAGGCACATTTAACGATCGAATCAGGGCACGTTGAGCAGTGACCATTCCATCAAATCCTTCGTGAAAGTTCTCAGGACGGTAGCCAGCTAGCGTCGTTGGAATATCCCGAATCATAGATTGGGGGCCGATTCGTCCAGCTTGTACCATTTGAGAAAAAAGGAAAGGCTTGAGAATGCTACCGGTACTCCGGGGAGCCGTAATGCAATCAACTTGTTCCCCGTGCTCAAATCCAGTTCCTAAAACATTTCCTACGTAGGCCCGAACGGCCCCGGTTTCTACCTCAGCAATAATGATTGCGAGATTATGGATACCATTATCTTTCAGTCTTTGCAATTGGAATTTGGCGGCTTGTTCAACCTGCGTTTGAAGGTTTTTATCAAGGGTCGAACGAATTCGGCTTTGTGCTTCGGTATTCTCCCGACGCGCTCTTTCTAACAAATGGAATCCATTGCGGGGGAGTGGTAGCGGTCGCTCGGGTAATGGTTCTTCCTTCGCCAAAGAACCGGATAGTGGATCAATGATTTGTTGTGCTACGAGTCTATCCAGGAGTCGATTTCGCTTTTCGAGCAGTAGTTGTCGGTTGCGTCCCGGATGCATTAAGCCCGGGCTATTGGGAAGGACGGCCAGCAGGGCTGACTCGCCCCAGGAGAGTAGATTTGGCGATTTACCAAAGTACCGCCAAGAGGCCGCTTCCAGTCCTACCACATTTCCACCAAAGGGCGCATGGGTCGCGTATAAAGTCAGAATTTCGTTCTTATTACTTCCTAGTTCGAGACGGGTAGCTTGAATAGTTTCAAGCAATTTCTGCCAAATGCTTCTGGTTCTAGGACCACGTGCCAATCGGATGGTCTGCATGGTGATGGTAGAGGCCCCGCTAACCACCTTACGATTTCGAATATTCTGGATTAAAGCACGACCAACACCCCGTAGATCAACTCCAGGGTGGCGGTAAAATCGCCGATCTTCAAACTCAAGGATGGCTCGTTCGAATTTCCAAGGAATACTATCGGGTGCCGGAAATCGCCATTGTCCATCGGCCGCAATTCTGGCACCTAATAATTGGCCTTGCCGATCCTCAAGGACAAAGCTCAAAGGAGTCGAAAATAGGGGTCGCGGTAGGCAAAAGGTATAGGCAATCACTCCTAATACCAAAGCTATTGCCCAGTAATAACGCCATTTGTGTAATCGTGAGAACCAACTACTCAATGCATTTACTTTTTGCCCGTTAAAATCTTCCGCATATCCGAAAGGAGTTTCAGCCCTTCTTGCGAGAACGTTTTTAGCCGCTCTTTTTCCTTTTCTGCTAAAGCCAGAATGACAAAGTTGTCAGCTAAGACCTCATCGGGATGGATAATGTATTGCGTATTATCCTTAATCCGTCGGAAATAGGCCGGCATCAGACTAAAATCTAAGGTGCTAGACCCATCCGATTTGGATAGGACTTGGGCTGGTTCTTTTTGACGGTCTACCTCGAATAGGTTAAAACTCAAATAATCAAAGAACTGCGTTCTGTCTGGACTGAATTGCCACTGCGAAGCCGTGAGCAGCGGGGTAACCCATTTCGATTTATTGGGGCCCGTTTCCAATTTGACAACCCAGTGTATATCGACGCCATCGGGGTTTTGTAGTAAGCGAAGCTGAAGAGAATCGGAAAACTGCAGATCAGGATAACGCTCGAAGCCAATAAGTTGATAGAGGGCTTCTCGCTGTTTGGGCTGATAGCGAGAATAAATATGAAAAACTTCGTGGAGCATCACACTCAGTAGGCCATCGTAATCTGGTACCTCGAGTACATTCTCTGGAATAATGATGCATTTTTCCCGGGTGTAATAAACACTTGGTCCGTAATGGGCCATTTTGGTTTTGATCAATCGGACGGTATCGGGAAACAGACCTCTCTCCAGAGATTCGCAAAGGTCAAAGGCCTCCCGAAAAACCTTGGTTAATAGTATTTGATCATCCTCCGTAAATGGGGTAACATCGGCTTGTAAGAAAGATTTATAGTCATCTAGTACCGCTTTTCGGCTGGTACTATCCCGATGAATCGTTTGACCTATCTGTAGGGCCATATCCAATACCTGAATTTGTTCGAAGAAGTGATCTTCCTGATCCTTGGTAATGGCCTCTGCGGCCTGCAGGCTATCCAGAAAAAAAATACTGTGCTTCTTGGAAAAGCGAATTTCATTTTGCGAGGATTGAGCTTGACAGGCTAAGCATAGGAAGGCGAAACAACAGGTCAGTAGGGAGGAGATTTTCATAGCTAGGGCTTAAATACTTTGTAACCTAAATTTCTAAACATTTTGACGGGTTCTTCTTGCCCAGCTCCTCGTTGCGTACTCGCCTTCGTAGCTATGGCTACGAGCCTGCGCGCCTTGATCTGAACAAAAATCGCCCAGGTCAAAATATGCATTTATTTAGGTTACAAAGTATTGAACATAAGATCACCTATTGGCCGTAGGACTCCGTGGAGCGGCGGCTAGGCGAATAAGATCATAAACACGCTGAAAATGCAAAAAAAAGCCCGGATGTAAGCATCCGAGCTTTTTTTTCTTAGAACGAGTAAACCTTTATTCTAGTACAACTAGTTTTCGGGTCTCCGTTCCCGATTCAGTTTGTAGCTGCAAGTAGTAAACCCCTGGACCAATTTCGGCGCTTAAGTCTAGTTGGTGATTTCCAGCGGTGAGTACGCCATAACGCTCCGCGAACACTTGCTGCCCAGCTTGATTCACGAGTTGCAGGACAACCTCACTGGATGCCCGTAGGGTAAAATGAACTTGTACCCAATCAGTCGCCGGATTTGGCCGTAAGGAGAAGGCCGATAAGTCAGCCACCAATTCTTTGGTCCCGGTCGTTTGGATATATCCACCAACGGGTTCCTCCAACGGTACATCGGTATACATCCGGTACTCGCTGGGGGTGAGTTCAAACACTTGTTGTAATTCTTCTACGTTTAAGCTATCCCCCGAGAAGTACTCATACCAAACACCTGTGGTTGGGAAAGCCACGACCATTTGATTATCAAATACATCGAAATTACCAATGGTGATAACATTCATATCGGTACCGGTTAGGTTAACCCGCTTAGCCTTCGCTTCCGATCCTACGTTGCTAATCGCAATTTGAAAGTCTTCGGTATGGAATACCTCATAATCTTTCCGCAAATTCATCAAGCTAGCTGTGACATTGCGCAGGCGGTTGCGGTCGGCTTCGTCGAGGTAGTACCAGCGAATAGGTTTAGGGCCCGTCCGTCCATTGAAATTGATGGATACATCATATCCTTGCTCGCCAAATTGCCATAACATTTTTGGTCCTGGAACCGTGTAGAAGATAGCTGAAGCAAGTTCCACTCGGCGTAGGGCTACGTTTAGGTCGCGAACGTTGTGGAATTGATTGATTTGCTGACCGGTCTCTAAGGCAGAATACACCAAGCGTTCTTCATCGTGACTTTCCATGTATTGCACTACATGTGGATCATTGAAGCCGCGAGCTTTATAGGACACATTGTTGAGGCTGGCACTGTTTCCTTTGACGGCGTTCTCGAAACTGAAGTGGTTATTTCCCCACAGCATCATGCCGTAGTCACTCAATTCGTGTTCTTCGGTATTGACGGCAAAGTGCTCCAAGATCACGTAAGCTCCGGGGGTAACATCCCAAACGTGATCTGCGTATTCTTTCAGAATGGTAATTCTACTCTCGTCGTACTGCCCCCAAGCTCCTACATTGTCTGGGTTCGGTGTCTGGGTAAATCCTTTGGAGAGGTCAAAACGGAAGCCGTCCAGGCGGAATTCCTCCAACCAGTAAGTAATGGTTTGTTTGACGAAATCTCGGGTTACCTGTGCTTCGTGATTAAAGTCAAAACCTACGTTAAATGGATGCGTTGGTGATTCATTGAACCAAGGGCTTTCGGGGCTAGGTGCTCCGTTCTCAAAGTATAACTGTACCAAAGGACTTTGTCCGAAAGCGTGATTATAAACCACATCCACGATGACGGCTAAGCCGCGCTCGTGGCAGGCATCGACAAATTCTTTGAATTTATTGGGCGTACCGTAGTACTTGTCCAAGGCCATGTGGAAAGAAGGATTATACCCCCAACTGTTATTATTTTCAAACTCTTGGACGGGCATTAGCTCAATGGCATTCACACCCAGATTTTCCAGATAATCGAGAGTGTCGATCATCGTCTGGTAATTATGGGTTTCAATGAAATCACGAACCAAGAGCTCGTATACGACTAACTCGGTTTGTTCTGGGCGTTCAAAGTCGTTGACTTGCCATTCGTATTCTTCGGCTCCTGGTCTGAGCCAGGTTAGGAAACCGGAGGCTTCGGCGGGATAGTCAGGGAGGTCCGGGAAGGTTACATCATCAATTTCTCCATCGGCGTTGGGATCAAGAATGAGTGTACTATACGGGTCAGCAATTTTCAGATTACCATCTACCAAGTATTGGTAAAAGTAGTTTTGGCCAGGCTCCAAACCATCCAATTGAGTCCACCAGGTGGTGCCATCTGGCGTTGGGGTCATCTGGAGATCCGTGGTCAATGCCCAATCGTTGATATTGGTGAGCACAAATACGTTCTCTTTATTGGGGGCATACAAGGCTAGAATGAGGCTGGTATCTCCGATTAGGTTAAAACCTAATTCTGTGCCGGACGGCAGATCTGCGGCTGGAACATCAATAGGAACAGCGTACGTAAAGGAAACCACATCGGTTTCGGAACCATTATCCACAAATAGTTCTACCAGATGAGTGCCTGGTTCGGTAACGTTTAATTCGTATTCGATGGAGGTTCCCGTAGTCATGGTCAGGGGAAGGCCGTCTTCGATTAGCACGAGTTCAGCTGCTTCGGAAGCAGCTCCTCGTATGGTAATGGATTCTCCTAATTCAAGAATAGTTTCAGACTGCGATGGATTCACGAAAATGGCGGTAAGCGGAAGATCTTCAGGGTACACCGGATAGAAAATATCTTGTCCTCCGTCGGCTTTACCGGTCTGGGTTCCATCGCTGTTTCGAAAAACAAAAGCAAGCTCTAATACCTCTTGATTCATCTCCACCGTAAAGTAATCGTTGATCGAAGGAGTAAAGGTAAATGAGTAGACCTGGTCTTGTCCGGGTACAGGAGTCATCAACCAATCTGCGTTGGGTTCCCCCCAGGTAGTGGGTACATTCTGCCAATCGGAAGGATTGGTGCTTTCTTGGGTAATGATTCCAAAGTGACCGTAAATGTCACAATTACAGTTTTCTAATCCAGAATCGCCCTCTTTAGCGTTGAAGAAAACGGTGACTTCCTCAGAAGCACGAGGGAACACCGGATCGGTAGCGATTAGTTGAGCACTCAGATTGATGGCGTAGATCGCCCCCAAAAGGAGGAGTAGCATCTTTTTCATAAGCGGCAATATTTTTTTTGGTATTTGGACCTCTTGAATAATCTGGTCAGGTAGGGAGCAGTGGGTCTCTTGGAAAAAACTCTTGGTTAGAGAGTGATTAATATGGCTAATATACACCGTAAAATAGGTAATAGTGAAAAGTATGATTTTATAAATTCGTATAATCATACCAGAATGACGCTAAGTTGACGCGAGAGTCAAGTTTTATTCTGCTTCCCAGGGCTGTCTCTGTACCATCATCCAGGCAACTAGTAATAAACCACCAATAATGGCCAAACCAGAGTCTAGTCCTAATGCCTCCGCGATGAGTCCGACCAGGGGAGGTCCACCTAAAAAACCGACCAACCCAAAGGTAGCTACGGCGGCAATACCCACTCCGGGTTGTTTTTTGGATCGACGGGCAGCCTCTGAGAACACAACCGGAACTCCAACGGATAAGCCAATACCGACTATGGTGAACCCTAAAATAGTGAGGCTTACCCAATCGCTACAAAGAGCAAGTAGATAGCCAAAAAAAGCGATTAGGGTTCCAAAGTATAAGATGCGTCGGGCTCCCCATTGGTGCCGTAGGTGATCTCCCGAAAATCGCCCGATGGCCATCGTCAAAGAAAAACCGGCAAAGCCTAATCCAGCCTCCCATGGACTTGCTCCTAGATACTTACTTAAGTAGATGGCACTCCAATCGGCGATGGTACCTTCGGCTAGCATGATGAACATACCAATGAGAACAATGCCCAGAATGGCGCGAGATGGCCAGGCAAAGGTTGGTCTTTCCGTTGGTTCTGGGTTGGGCAGTTGCAACAGGATTGGACGAATAATTAGGGTAAGTCCAATAAGTAGGAAGGCCAAAGCGGAGAAATGAACAGTTAGAGACACCCCCAAATTAGCAAGGTAACCGGCCCCCAGAGCCCCGATCATTGCTCCAAAGCTGAACATTCCGTGGCAGGTCGAAAGAATCTTAACATTCATTTGTTCCTCTAATTCATTGGCGGCGGCATTCATTGCAACATTGAGAAATCCATCGACTAAACCGACTAAGAATAGGGCAATGACTAACCAAAATGCCGAGGGAGCGAGCGTGGGCAGAATCAATACCAGGCACAGACCTATACTTCCCCCCACGTTGGCACTACCTAATGGGAGTTTTTGCAATAGAAAGCCGGCACTCTGGGTAGCGAGCATGGCTCCCAAGGGAAGGCTCAGCAAGACTAAGCCAAAACCACCCTCACCGAGGCCTAATTGGGCTTGCATCTCTGGGAGACGGGCAAACCAACTTCCAAAAAGCAAGCTCATGGTAAAAAAAACAAGTCCTACACTATAGCTTGGTGGGTGAATAGCGAAGCTTCGTAAAGAGTGCATCATGTTTTGTTCTTTTCCTCGCTAGTTCTTGATTTGGGTTACAAAGGATTTAGCAGAAACCTTTGCTCAAAATGTAGAACAAAGGTCTGCACCAAGAAAAGGAGAAACTACTTGCATTTTGGCCAGTTTTGGTGCAATATTAACCTGTTTACCTGCTTGTTTGTGTTAATTGACTATAAACCAACGTTTTGTAAAAAAAAGTTTATCTTGCTTCCCGTTTCCATCCATCGCGTAGATACCAGACCCTACAAAAGTAACGTGATTAACACTTATCCAGCCTAAGTTGTAAAAAGCACTTTTCTAGTTTTTAGCTAGAAACCTTTGCTAAAAAAACGCGCACAGTCACTTGTGTCATCATCAATGATATATAGGAGAATAACCTTTTAATAGAGGTTAATTCAACTGTGGCATTTCCTCCACTGGCATCCTAAAAAAAATATTGGTTCTCGGCCTGTACGTGCCATTGGAACCCTTTAGTAATAATGATTCGTGCAACAAGCTATACCATTTAAATTATGCTCACGGATTATGAACCTATGAAACCAAAGTTTGAGAAAATCGAGCCTGGATTCGGCTCTTCGTTTTC
>JBCDIO010000040.1:0-11717 GCA_038748815.1 Bacteroidota bacterium | reverse complement strand
GCGGTCTAAATTTCAATCAATGTCCGATCAGTACAAATATGACCGTCGGGGTGTCTCGGCCACAAAAAGCGAAGTCCACGCTGCGATCAAAGGATTAGATAAGGGCCTTTTTCCCCTGGCTTTTTGCAAAGTCATTCCGGATGTTGCCGGCGGCGATGCCGATTATTGCAACCTGATGCACGCCGACACCGCCGGCACCAAGACGAGTCTAGCGTATATGTATTGGAAAGAAACCGGAGATCTCTCCGTTTGGAAAGGAATCGCCCAGGATGCAATTGTCATGAATCTCGACGATATGGCTTGCGTTGGCTGTACCGATGGTATTCTTCTTTCCTCCACGATCGGCCGCAATAAGAACCTTATTACCGGAGAAGTAATTGCTACCCTCATCCAAGCAACGACCGAATTTGTAGACGAAATGCAGCAACACGGGGTCGACATTCACTTGACGGGAGGGGAGACGGCCGATGTAGGCGATATTGTTCGGACCGTTGATGTAGGCTACACGGCTTTTGCCAGAATGCGAAGGGCAGACTTGGTTGTCAATAACATTCAGGCTGGAGATGTCATCGTGGGCTGGAGCTCAAGTGGACAAGCGAGTTACGAAACGGCCTACAATGGAGGTATGGGATCCAATGGTCTCACCTCCGCTCGGCATGATGTCTTTGACAAGTCTTATGCCACCAAATACCCAGATAGTTTCGATCCAAATACCCCCAACGATGTCGTATACCTAGGTAGCCAGAAATTGACCGATACCCTCCATATTGATGGACAGGATATCCCCATCGGTAAATTGGTACTTTCCCCAACTCGTACCTATTTGCCGCCTCTCCAAAAATTGTTAAAAGCGCACCGCAAGAACATCCACGGCATGATCCATTGTACTGGTGGCGGCCAAGGTAAAGTGATCAAATTTGTAGAAAACAAACGGATCATTAAGGATCATTTATTCCCCTTACCGCCACTGTTTGAATTGATCCAGAAAGAGTCCGGCACCGGCTGGAAAGAGATGTATCAGGTCTTTAATATGGGGCACCGCATGGAAATTTATCTACCCCAAGAATTAGCGCAGGAAGCGATCGACGTTGCTCATTCTTTCGGTATTGACGCCCAGGTGATTGGCCGGGTGGAGGAGGCCGAGCAGAATGAAGTGGTGATCGACGGAGCCTTCGGCACTTTTTCTTACCAATAAATTGGACTACCAGTGGAGTAGGGAACTTTCTGTGCCAGGACTTTGTAAATAGGTCCGGAAACCCACAGAAAACCAAAACTGGTATCATGGCAAAGTTGAAATTACGCGGGAAAGATCTTCGGAAACTTGGATACGGGCAAGGACCGGTGATCGGTTTGGCCATGCAGATTATGACCAAGCACTACAAGCATGAGGATAAAGGCTCCGTCCTGCATATTCTCAAAGAAATTTATGGAGATCCAAGGGCCTATTTGGATAATCCGGTTTTAGCCCCCATCGCTGAATTGTTGCTGGAGCCCCTGCAAAAAGCAATCAACGAAATTCATTTGAAAAAGGGGGAGATAGCTTATCCCATTTACGGTGAAGCATTTGTAGAATATGGTGCTCGTCAGCAAATGGACCTGGCCATGCGGCTACCCGTTGCGGTAGGTGGTGCTTTAATGCCGGATGCCCACCATGGCTACGGTTTACCTATTGGAGGGGTGCTCGCAACGGAAAACGCCATTATTCCTTATGGGGTTGGTGTTGATATTGGTTGTCGGATGTGTTTGAGTGTATTTGATGTACCAGTAGATGATTTACATACCCAGCAGTCTAAGTTTGCGAAGCTATTACAGGATCACTCCAAGTTCGGTCGAGAAGAATTTGCGGTACCGCTTCCAGACCCCATTTTCGAACGCTCGGAATTTCGAGAGATTCCTACCATCAAACCACTACTGGGAAAAGCAAGGAAACAGATTGGATCTTCCGGATCGGGTAATCACTTCGTAGAGTTCGGCAAGGTGACCATCACCAGCTTCGATCCCCAGATCAACCTGCCACCTGGCGAATACGTAGGGCTTTTATCCCATTCCGGATCCCGTGGTCTAGGTGCCAATCTGGCTAAACACTATACCAAACTAGCTATGGAACTACGGCCTGGATTACCAAAGAAAGTGAAACACCTGGCGTGGTTGGATTTGGATTCCGAGGCGGGGATAGAATATTGGTTAGCTATGAATTTGGCTGGTGATTATGCGTCGGCTTGCCATGATCATATTCACCGCCGCATGGCAAAAGCACTTGGAGAGCGGGCTTTGGCACGGGTGGAAAATCACCACAATTTCGCGTGGAAGGAACAGCTCGTTGATGGTCGGGAAGTGATCGTGCACCGCAAGGGAGCAACACCGGCTCAGCTTGGGGTCTTGGGGGTAATCCCTGGATCAATGACGGCTCCTGGCTTTATTGTACGAGGTCGAGGTGTAGCCGATTCATTACAATCGGCTTCGCATGGTGCCGGTCGGCAAATGTCGCGGAGAGTGGCCAAGGAAAGTACCACTCGGCATGCCTTGCAAGCGGAACTCAACCAAAAAGGTGTGCATCTGATTGGCGGTGGTTTGGATGAATCCCCCATCGCCTACAAAGACATTCAATCAGTGATGCGAGCCCAGGAGGACCTAGTCGATGTACTAGGAACCTTTGCGCCCAAGGTAGTCCGGATGGCCGGGTAATTACCTTCCGAGGTAGTTGTCCGGCCGGATGGCCTTCAGCTCGGTTTTGATTTTAGCCGGTACTTGAAGACCGTCGATGAATTGGTGAATCTCTCTCTCGCCAATCCGATCGTTACCGCGGGTCAGCCCTTTTAGGGCTTCGTAGGGTTGATCAAACCCCTCTCTACGTAAAACATTCTGAATAGCCTCGGCAACTACCATCCAATTGGATTCCAAATCGGCGGCCAGTTTGGATTGGTTGAGATTGATTTTGCTCATTCCCTTTAGGAGGGATTTGAAGCCAATAAGCGTGTGTCCGATTGGAACCCCCAGATTGCGTATAACGGTGCTATCGGTAAGATCCCGCTGTAGGCGTGAAATGGGAAGCTTAGCGGCCAGATGTCCAAAAATGGCATTGGCCATTCCAAAGTTACCTTCCGCATTCTCAAAATCGATTGGATTTACCTTATGAGGCATTGCCGATGACCCAACTTCACCCGCTACGACTTTCTGATTGAAGTATTCGATTGAAATGTAGGTCCAGATATCCCGGGCGAAATCGATCAGAATAGTATTGATCCGGCTCAAGGCCATGCAAGTGGCCGCTAGGTTATCGTAGTGCTCAATTTGGGTTGTGGGAAAAGAGCGGTGTAAGCCAAGCGTCTCTTCCACGAAATGAGTAGCAAATTGGTGCCAGTCAATTTTGGGGAAGGCCACATGGTGGGCGTTGAGGTTACCCGTTGCTCCGCCAAACTTAGCAGCGTGGGGCACCACCTGTAATTGTTGAAGCTGGTTTTTAACCCGTACACTAAAGACCTCTATTTCACGACCTAAAGAAGTTGGGGTCGCTGGCTGACCGTGGGTGCGGGCGAGCATGGGTACGGAAGACCAGATACCGGCCATTTCGTCTAACTTCTCAATGACTTCTTGTAAGAATGGGTAGTATACATTCTCCAAGGCGTGTTTTAGCATCAATGGCACCGAGGTGTTATTGATGTCTTGCGACGTCAATCCAAAGTGGATGAATTCTTTATAGGTACTCAGTCCAATACGATCGAAAGCCTCTTTAAGAAAGTATTCGACGGCTTTTACATCGTGGTTGGTGGTTCGCTCAATTTCTTTGATCTGGGCGGCATCCTCTACACTAAATTGGTTGGTCAGGCGCTCCAATTGATCCAACTGCTCTGAAGTAATGCCCTCCAATTGCGGCAAGCCTAATTCTACCAACTGCAGAAAGTACTGCACTTCGATGAGCACTCGGTACTTGATAAGCCCAAATTCGGAAAAGAAGGGCGCTAATTCTTGGGTTTTGGAAGCGTAGCGTCCATCGATTGGAGAAATTGCCTGTAGCATAAGGGTAGCCGTTTTAGGTCAAGTCGCAAAATTACCTATTTAGACCTAAGGGACCAACAATTCTTTGTTCTTCTCTGGTCCGATAGCTTACTTGAAGATCGCTCGTAGGGCTGTAAAAGTTCTAAGGCGCAGGATTCGGAATCGTGTTATGTACTGCTTGAATTCTTTTCAACACTTCGTCGCTTAGTGTAATATCGATGGAAGAAATATTTTCCTTTAATTGCGCCATCTTGGTAGCACCGATGATATTAGCGGTAATAAAGGCTTGCTGATTGATAAAAGCTAAAGCCATTTGGGCTAAACTCCAACCATTATCCTGGGCAATCGCCTGGTATTGTTCGGTGGCCGCAACGGAGTTAGGACCCGAGTAGCGGCTGTAATTAGGGAAGAGGGTTACTCGACCGTCTACGGGTTTTTTACCGCCCAGATACTTGCCAGAGAGGACACCAAAACCCAGCGGAGAATAAGCGAGTAAGCCTACTTTTTCTCGGATGGCAATTTCACTTAGTCCCACTTCAAAAGTTCGGTTAAGAAGGTTGTAGGGATTCTGGATACTGGCGATTCGGGGTAGGTTTTTATGATCGGATGTACTGAGATAGCGGTGCAATCCCCAAGGGGTTTCATTAGAAACGCCAATATGGCGAATTTTACCCTCTTGTTGTAGCGCTTGTAAGGTCTCCAGTACTTGCTCGATATTGTCTTCCCAAGGGTCGGTTGGATCGTATTCAAATTCGCGTTTTCCAAAGTAGTTGGTCTTACGTTCCGGCCAGTGTAGCTGGTATAAGTCCACATAATCTGTTTGCAGTCTTTGTAAACTTCCTTCCAGGGCCAATCGAATCTGATCAGGGGAGAAATCTAGTTGCTCCCGGATATACGTAAACTTCGAAGGCCCCGTAATTTTGGTAGCCAGAATGACCTGGTCCCGATTCTTACGATCCTTAAACCAGGTACCGATATACTTTTCGGTGAGTCCGTTATTTTCCTTGCGGGAGGGTACGGCGTATAGTTCGGCTGTATCAAAAAAATTAATGCCCTTTTCGAGGGCATAGTCCATTTGTTCGTGTGCTTCGGCTTCGGTGTTTTGCTGGCCATAGGTCATGGTGCCCAAGCATATTTTACTAACGTCTAAGTTCGTTTTTCCCAGTTTCGAGTACTTCATAGATCGAGGATCGTTTTTGTATGGTACTCTCTCATAAAAAATAGGAAGAAGAAAAGTTTAGAAGCGGCGAAAAAATAAATTGGTATTTCTGAAAGTGTAAGGGGCGGGAGTGGCAATATTTGCCCTCCCGCCTTTAATTCTCGGCAGTAAGCTTCTTATCACCAACGCCGTAGCAGAACGTCTCGGCTAAAGCCATTGCTCCAGGTAACGGTGGCATTACGATCACAATTTCCATCTCCGTAATCAAGGCTCCGCGAAAGGTCATTGACCATAGCTTCCCGGGTGCCGGAGACCGGCCAACGACAATTTCTGGGTTTAATTAAGGGGGCGGCAATCGAGCTAGCGAAGGGATTGCCTTGCCGATTAATTCCGGAAGAATTTCCGGTAATTTGGAACACATCGTCGAGTAGTACCGCTGTATTTTGGCCCTCGATTTTGGTGATGGTTTGTTCGGCATTCCAACTCACTTCTTCGCCACCTGGAAAAAGGAGTTGAGCATCCACTATCGACCGATTCCATACCTTTTGTTGATCATCGTTTAAGCCAGTATATATAAGGGTTTTGGTACCTAGTATTGATACCTCGTCGATGGAAAAGTCCATGGACGTTTTGGTGCGGCTGGCACCGGGTATGGACATCGAATCCGAAATTTCGATCTGGATCATTCCTTTTCGGATATAGCCATGGAGACCGGGGCAACCCTCCGTGCCATAATCAATAGTTACGGTCCGGGGGAAACTAGTGGCGTCGGGAGTAAAGGTGACGATTGGACAATTTTCATTACCTCCACCACGGGTTTCCAAGAGTAAATTGACTTCTTCTTCCGTAGTCTGTAACATGTTTTGAGCGAGTGCGATATCTTCGGAAGTTTCTGCCGTTTCTTGCGTGGCGTTCGGTTCTTTTTCGCAGCTTGTCCAGCATAAACTGGCCATAATGCAGAAGGAAAATAAAATACTTTTCTTCATGGTGATTTGTATGTTGATTAGTTCTCAAATGGTCGACCCACTTGGGGTAGACACGAGTTCATAAAATGGTGGGACGCGCCCTCCGAGTACGTAGACCGGCGATTGTATCCAGGGTTTAAATCGGGGAAATAATTTTTTCCCAATTTGGAAAAGAAGGTAGTGGCCGAAATCCCTATATTTGCGATAACATGACGAACGGAAGAATCATACTTCAGCCCAAACGGTTTCAATTAACCATCGATCGGCTTTGTCATCAAATCATCGAGAGTTTTGATCCATTGTCGGATTGTTGCATGATTGGCATTCAACCTCGTGGCACCTATCTAGCCGCTCGCTTAAAAGAACGATTACAAAGTTTGACGCCCGATTCAACGATCGACTACGGGCAACTCGACATTACCTTCTATCGAGATGATTTCCGCACCCGCAACAAGCCCTTAAAAGCCAACACAACCTCTATGGACTTTTTGGTAGAGGACCGGAATGTAGTCTTGGTAGACGATGTTCTTTATACCGGTCGAACGGTCACTGCAGCATTGACCGCCTTGCAACACTACGGGCGTCCTCGAAAAGTAATTCTTCTGACGATGGTCGATCGACGGTTTAATCGAGAAGTGCCCGTTGAAGCGGACCTAGTTGGTATGCAGGTGGATGCCGTTGATGAAGCATACGTAAAAGTAGAGTGGCAAGAGAAAGATGGAGAAGACCGAATTTTAATCTTCCCCACCAAGGAAGATGCCGACGATAAGTAAAGAGAAAACTTGAACGGAATGCCGTTTTTTAATCAACCAATAGCAAGTACTTCATGACTGTCAGCCAGCAGCTCAGCACAGACCACGTGTTGGGCATAAAATATCTGAGTCCAGAAGATATTCAATTGATCTTCGAAACGGCCGATGAATTCAAGGAGGTAATCAATCGACCCATCAAGAAAGTTCCATCTTTACGGGATGTGACGGTAGCCAATCTTTTTTTCGAAAACTCTACTCGTACCCGTATTTCTTTTGAGCTGGCCGAAAAACGCCTTTCTGCTGATATCGTCAACTTTTCAGCTTCCTCCTCATCGGTCAAAAAAGGAGAAACCCTGCTCGACACGGTCAACAACATTCTGTCCATGAAAGTGGATATGGTGGTGATGCGCCACCCGGCACCGGGTGCTCCCCAATACCTGGCTCGCCATATCGACGCCAATATTATCAACGCAGGCGATGGAACCCACGAGCATCCTACTCAAGCCTTACTGGATGCCTTTTCTATCCGGGAAAAATTAGGAGACCTTCGTGGTAAACGCGTAGCCATTCTTGGTGATATTCTCCATTCCCGAGTGGCTCTGAGTAATGTGTATTGTTTGCAGAAAATGGGAGCAGAAGTGGCAGTCTGTGGGCCTCCAACCTTAATCCCGAAGTATATGGGGAATTTGGGAGTAAAAGTATTTTACGACGTTCGCAAAGCCTTGCAATGGTGTGATGTAGCTAATATTCTGCGTATCCAGCTAGAGCGACAGGATATCAAGTACTTCCCCTCCTTACGCGAATACGCCCAATTTTTTGGAGTCAATAAACAATTGTTAGATAGCCTTGATAAAGAAATCGTCATCATGCACCCCGGCCCCATAAACCGGGGGGTAGAGATTACCAGTGATGTGGCTGATTCGGATCACTCCATCATTCTTACCCAAGTAGAAAATGGGGTAGCCGTTCGGATGGCTATCTTGTACCTTTTGGCAGCGAGACGTAAGTAGATATAGGGTAGGCTTTTGCTAACCTTTGTAAACAGGTTTTTATGGTCATCGATCACCTCTTCTTTATTTCACATAATATGGGAGCTGAGGCAGAAGCCTGGACGGCTTCAGGCTGGAAAGAGGGGAGTAGAAGAACGCATACTGGCCAGGGCACGGCAAATCGGAAGTTTTACGTGCAAAATTGTTTTTTCGAATTCTTATGGATAGACGACCCCGTGGTTTTCCAAAGTAGTAAAATACAAGCAACTGGTTTACCCAATCGTTTTTCCCAATCGGAAGAGCTTGGTTCAAACCTTGGCTTGTGTATAGAGAATAATGCCGAAACCCAGGCGCTGTTTGCGCAGGCACGGTCGTATCAACCCGCTTATTTTCCGGAAGGACAAGCCATTCGGATTATCGCCGATCCAGTCTATCCTGATCTGCCCTGGTTGTTTTGTTTACCTTTTCCTAGGAAAAGGTATCTTGGGATAGAACCAATGGATCACCCCAATGGGATTGAAAAGCTGACGAGTGTGCAGTTGGGAGTAACGGCAGAAACCCTTTCTTCTCCTGTTGTAGCGGAATTAAACAGACTAAGGGGGCTAGAATGTCTTGATAGTAAGGATATTACCACAAAATTGATATTTGACAATCGAAGACAGGGGAAAAGTAAACAATTCGAAAGTCTAAGACTTGTTATTGAATATTAGTATTCTTGAAATATAATATGGAGATTTAATCTATGTTTGCAACAATTTTTTGTGTTGCATCGTAGTTTTGAACAAAGAACAACTCTGGAACACACTCGATCGTCTACGGACAACACGAACGATATCGACCGAAATAGAGAACCAGCATTATCAGACCAGATATTATACACTATTGAGACTAGCGTTGCGGCCCATTCTAACTATTCCCGCGTTCCTCTTACCTGAATCCCTTGATTTATTTCGCATAAATTCTCGGAAAAGGATACCTCTTTCCTTTCTCCGCACAAATCGTATTTCGTTTAATTTGCTTATTTTGGATAGATCTACACGATCCCCTCTGGCAAATTCAGGACAATCACTTGGTTTGTGTCATTTTCGAATCCTTAAAAACAGCCGGCATGAAGCTTAAAAACTACTTGCTGCTTCTTTTGGTTAGTTTAAGTTTAGGGCAGACCTATGCCCAAAACTGTAGCTCATTCATTGCGGATGACCGCGTAATTGGCGGAACTCACCTCTTGAAGACGCATCCACAAACCCTGGTCGTTCGGGGAAATTACAGTTATAGCATCGAACTCCTTACCGATGACAAAGGAGTCCTTGGAAAAATGTATTCAAAAGCCGGGGTGGATTTCAACCAGGGCGATGAGATTATTTTTATGGATGATAAAAGTACGCGTAAAGCGTATCGATTCATCGAAATGGGAGAGATGAAAGCAGAATCGGGGACACCCGTCCATGTGAATCTGCTTCAACTAGATGTCGCAGCCGTCGATTGGTTCTCCAATACGAACATTGTTACCATTTACATCAAAAATAATATCAGCAATGAAATGCGGAAGTTCACGGTGAACGCTAGTCGCCAAAGTTCTTTCCGGGCCTCTTCGGTGTGTTTTGGTCAAAATTTAGAAGTTGATAAGATCAACGATGTAGTCTTGGTAGGAAATGATCTTTCTAGCCGAGCTAAAATTTCCAGTACCGGACCACGTACCGAAGGCGTTTCCTCGACCCAGTCTTCCTCAGCCCAACCAGCTAAACCGACAACGGACCAAGAATTAGAAGACCTGAACGCTGAATTGGCGCAAACTAAAGAAGCCGTACGGGCAGAAATCAAAGCGGAACAAGACAAAGCCGATGGCATCAAACGTAAGATCCAAGAAGAGATTGCTTTAGCACGGGAGCAAGGAGAAGCCAAAAAGGCTGAGTACGCCCAGGAGGTTCTGGCCTCCCGGCAAAAAAGCCAAGAGCAAATCGAAAAAAATCGGGCCGAAGTAGAAGGTTTGATCAAAGATGCTCGCAGTAAAGCGTCGACCGAGATTGAAAAAATCAATGCAACCGTAGCGGAAGCCAAGCAAAATGCAGCCGAAGAAATTCAAGCGGCTCACGTAAAAGCAGCCGAAGAAGTAGCCGCCGCGCGGGAAAATGCAGCGAGTGAAATCAAGAAAGTAAAGGAAAATTTGGAGCTGGCAAAGATCGAATACGCCGACGAAATTGCGACAGCTCGCGAGAACTCCGAACGAGAGTTGGGTGAAATTCGGGCCGAAACGGCCAAAATGATCGCCGATGCTCGAGAGAAAGCTAAAACCGAACAGAATGCCACCGCGGAAGAAGTAGTCGAGGTGAAAAAGACAGCGTCTGAGCAGATTCTACAAACGCGCGAAGAAACGGCAGCTGAAATTGCCCGGATTCGGGAAAATGCGGTCCTCGAAAAGGAAAAGCTTGCGTTTGAAATCGCCGAATCTCGCCGGAAAGCAGCCGAAGAAAAAGCCATGCTGCAAGAAACCAGCAGCTCAGAGTTGGCCGAAATTCGGGAAAATGTAGCCAAATAAAAAGAAGCGGCTGCTACCGAAGTAGCTAACGCGAAAAAGCGAGCCGCCGAAGAAATTTCTGCCACGCAAGAGCAAGTAGCGGTGGAGAAATCTCGCGCTAATCAGGAAATTTCGGCTACACAAGAACAAACCGCTAGTGAAGTTGCCGAAATTCGGGAGACTGCGGCCGCTGAGAAAGATAAAGCAGCCCTAGAAGTAAAAGCAGCCAAAGAAAAGGCGGCGCAAGAAGTGGATCGGATCAATAAGGAAGAAGCCGCCGCCGTTGCTTCTGCTCGCGAAAATGCCGCTACCGAGAAGGAGCGGATTGCCGGGGAAGTAAAAGCGGCCAAGGAAAAAGCAGCGACCGAGATTGCCCGTATCCAAGAGGAAGTCCAGAAAGCCGTTCAAGACGCTAAACTGAAAGAGGAAGAAGTAAAAAAACAGACTGCCGAAGAAGTAGCTGCCGCACGTGACCGGGCTACTGGAGAAATTGAAAAAGCCAAAACGGAAGCGGAAACGGTCATTCAAGACGCTGTAAGTAAAGCGGAGGAAGCTCGCAGTACGTACGCAGACGAAGTAGCTTCTGCCCAAAATACGGCCAAGGATAAAATTTCCTCTATCCAGGAGGAGGCGAACCGTAAGATTCAGGAAGCCAAAGCCAAAGAGGCGGAAGTGAAAGAGGCTTCGGCCGAAGAGGTTATTTCGGCTCGTCAGAATGCCGCCGATTAAATCCGGATTGCAAAAGAAACGGCCGCCAGAGAAGTGGCAAGCTCTCAGCAAGAAGTTGCCGAGCTGCAACAGGCTAACGCACAAAAGATTGCCGAAGCAAAACGCAACGCGGCTGAAAAGATTTCTGAAACTCGCCAAGAAGAAGCCGGAGCCATCCAAAAGATACGGGAAGAAAGTGCCGTTGAACGGGAACGCCTAGCTGCTGGAGTTGCAAAAGCTAAAGAAAGTGCAGCCACCGAAATTTCAGCGATCAACGAGCAATTGGCGAATGAGTTGAAATTGGCTCGGGAAAATGCGGCGAAAGAGAAAGAAACCGCTGCCTTGCAAATTTTGGAAGCCAAAGAAAAAGCCGCCGAAGCGATCGCCACAACGCAAGAGCAAGCCGCTACCGAAGTAGCTTCTGTGCAAAAACAAGCTACGGAAGCCATCGCTAAAGCTAAGGAAGATTCTGAAAATCGGAAGATTGAACTCGCCGAGCAAGTTGCAAGTGCGGAGAAATCTGCGGCTGAAGCCATTGCAGAATCCAAAAAATCGGTAGCCGCCGAAAAGTCTAAATCGGCGCAGGAAATCGGTAAGATTCAAGGAGAAACCGCCGCCGAAGTGGCCGCTACG
>JBCDIO010000039.1:0-11894 GCA_038748815.1 Bacteroidota bacterium | reverse complement strand
CGAGCAGTATCGTAAACTTTATAGTAGAAATCCAAGAGGAAGTGCTATTCCAACAGAAGCTGAGAATGATTAAAGCTCAAACCCCTGCTTAAAAATTTACTACTAATTTACAGAATCTCCCCCTCTTGAATACTGCAAACAACAATACCATTCCAGCCAAGTACTATTGTTGAGAATATGTATCCCCAAACCATTTCGTTTTAGGGATACCCCTATATATCCATTATCAGAAAGGGTAAGGAGTAACCAGACTCCCTACCCTACTGAGGTATATTCGGATTTTCTTATTCCAACGCTTAAGTGAGCGGTTCTGCTAAAAACTCTCGCATAGCAGTCGTAGCAGCTTCGGGAGCACCCAACTGGAAGAAGTGGTTCCCGTCGATAAATTGTACTCGCCCATTACTCACAAACTGTGGCGTGTTTTCGTATTCAATTTCGTGCTGCCCTGGGTCGAAACGGCCCTGTAAGAAAAGCACTGGCATGGTCATTCTGGCGAAGAGGAAATTGTGTCGATCTTCTAATTCTTGCTCCAGATTCGTATGATCAAACTGGCGCGGGGAAGCTTCGGCAATCCCTTCGTATTTACATTCATAACCCAATCGGGCCAATACTTCCGGGGTAATATCCTGTACGCGGTAGCCGCTGGCGGCGTAGGCCAACCGAGGGAAACCCGTCCACTTCATTAAATTAGGGAACCAAGACGAAGCAAATACTTTATGTGGTGGTTTTGGATCACCGTGGGGCTCGTTCGCCGACTGTTGCATCCGAATGTAGCGCAATACCCGTTGCTCCATACCGTCCACATTGAGCAGATGATCGGAAATGACCGATCCGCGGTCGTGCCCTGCTAAATTGAAACGTTGTACACCGATCGTATCCAACATTTTACCAAGGGAAGCCGCGATGGCAGAATAACGGTAATCCAAATCTAGTCGCTTATCACTCTGTCCGTTTCCAAGGGTATCAACGCTAATACAATAGTATTGATCCGCAAGGTCCCGCATCTGATTGTGAAAAGTGTACCAGCTTTCTGGGAATCCGTGCACAAAAACCAGTCGTTCCTTACTTGGGTCACCGGTCGTAACAAAGTGCCATTGAATACCATCCGCATCGGCATACCAGTGGATGGCTTCCACATCACCAATCATTTCGATTTCCCCGTGGGCATTTTCGGCCCCCAAGGGATACGAAGAAGGCGCGGGGTAGCGCATATCGGAGGTGATTGTCGCATCTTCCTTGATCTTACCTTTCCGGACATTCGTCAGGCTCAGGTCCTCGCGGGAAATGTAATCCAACCGGGGCAGGGTTTGGGGAGACATGATTTTAATCAATTTTAGAATTTCTTTTGGATCATTCATTTTACTCATGTTTATCTTGATTTTGTGGCGATTTATCGTTTTTTAATTTGATTTTAAATCTTCGTTGAAAGCATAGAAAGTTCAGCCTATACGGAGGTAGTGTTACCGTAATAGAGCCTAATTATTTCGACTATTTTTGGTTTTTCAGCCTTTAGGCAGCATGCCCAAAGAGCTTGTATTTAGTCCGGATCACCTTGGATTCTTTCCTTTTAAAGTCTTTCATAAAAAAAGAAAGTAACTTCAGAATCCGTCTACCCCCGAGCACTCGGGGTCGTAGACGGATCCAGAATCTTGCATCTATTAAAATCCTGCGACAGATACTACCCTTAAAATAAGGTAAGCTCAAACTACTTCGCTTTAGGTATAGACTTTCGTTTCCACTATTCCCCTTGGCTCTGATACAAAGATCAGGGCTCCTGAGCGGAAAACTTTTCATCTAGATTAAAAAAGGGGAAACTTCGATTATTTTTTCTGAGACCGTATGACACTCAAGGTTTGTTGAGTGATGCCGAGGAAGGAAGCTGTACTTCCAAGAGATACCCGATTTTGCAGATTGGGGTACATATCTACGAAGAGATGATAGCGATCAAAGGCTGTTTGAAATTGCAGTAGGTTTAGCTTCTGGGAAAACAGGTCTAGCATATGTAGAGAAAAATCCAAGAGCACGCGGGTGAGCTTAGGAAAGCGTTCCTCCAACGCTAAAAATTCTTCATACTGGATGACTCTAATTTTGCATTGCTCAACAGCTTCCCAGTTGTATCGCTCCGACTGGTTGAAGTACAGACTATTGACCGGGGCCATGAAATAATTTTCTTCAAAAAAGAAGTGCGTAATATCTTTTCCATCCTGCAGGTAATAGGTCCGAAGAATACCGGATTCGATAAAGATTACCTTATAGGAGTAGCTGCTGGCCCGGGTCACCAGCTCTCGCTTGGGAATAATCTCCTTTTTGAAAGCACGGTCAATGATAATGCATTCTTCTTCGGAGAAGAGCCGCTTGGATTGCAGAAACGAAATGAGCTCCATGGACTGAACGTGATTACATTAAATCTGCTGTGACCAGCAGAATGCCTAAAATACAGAATTCCCCAATCCTTATAATTCCTCTTCTGAGCACATTAAGATTCGATGCCCCTTCCGCTTACAAAGCAGATGATCTTATTAAAAATTAGGATTGTATATTGCAAAGAAAGAGCCAACGAGTTAGATGCAATTTCCGAACCACACATATTGCCAGCGGGCCTTATGGGGACTCCTCCTTCCCTTAGTCTACCTCTTGGGGTTCGGCTCCACCCAAGCCCAGGCTCCGGCCATTTTCCACGATGTGTCAAAGGGATTGTCTCAGAATACGGTGACATCTATTGCCCAAGACGAACAAGGATTTTTGTGGGTTGGTACGCGGTACGGACTCAATAAATACGATGGCAATTCTTATCAGCATTTCTTCCACGATAGCAAAGACTCTAATAGTCTCACCGTGAATACCATCGAAAAGCTGATCAGCGGCAAAAACGGCATTCTCTGGATTGGTACAGAGAACGGTGGCCTCAATAAAATGCATATTCCAAGCGGGAAGATCACCTCTTTTACGATTGACAATTCCACCATCAAGAGTAATTATATTCGGACTTTCTATCTGGACGAACAAGGGCTGTTATACATCGCTGGTGATAATACGGGGCTCGATATCTTTGATACAAAGACAGAAACCTTTCTCCGAGCTGAACAACACCCATTGATCAAATCGATGGAGGGCGAAGATATTTCGGCTATCCATGGAAACACCACCGGAGTCTTCGTTATAGGAACTATCCAGAGAGGCGTTTTTTACTACAATGCGATCACCAATCGCCTGGATCACCATCCGGAGGTCGCTGCTCAGGTTAATGCCGTAGCCGATGCCGGAATCAGTGATTTTGTTATTGGTACTAATCAAGGCATTTACCTGGGGGAGGTCATTCAGAATTCCCTGACTATTCGAAAACCTAATTATCCGACTATAAACCAATCCGTCATTCTGTCTTTAGAAACCGAGGGAGATGGAACCATCTGGGTGGGCACCGAAAATGATGGCTTAGGAAAAATTGATCCGGATAGAAAGTTACAAACTTACAGTGCCAATGTAGATCAAGATGGCATCAATGGAAACTCGATTTGGTCGATCTTCCAGGATCATTCTGGCCGCATTTGGATGGGGTATTACCTAAAGGGCATCAGTAAAATAGATGCCTTGGAGGAGAAGTTCCGAAAAATATCCGTCGTTGACGTTGGATCTCAGAAGGTATCTTTGAACTTAGTCAATGCCTTTGCTTCCCCCAACGATTCTGTTGTATGGATCGGACTAGAGGAGGTCGGCTTAATCGAATGGAACCGGAAGACAAATGCTTTTCAATCCATCGACGCCTTCTGGGAGCAAGGATCGGATCGAGTTGTTACAGCCTTGATGTACGCCAAAGGTAATCTTTGGATTGGCACCTGGAACGAAGGCTTGATCAAGTACAACGTTGAAAACCGAAGTTTCCAAAAATTTAGCCGGGCAGCGGGCAACCTGATCGGCGATAAAATTCTGCGGATTTTCAAAGATAAAACGGAGCGGATTTGGGTATCGGTACAGGATGAGGGACTACAACTCTTCGACCAAGAGCTAGGATTCCAACAAGCCTACACCAAAGGGACCGGGCCAAACCAGATTGCGAATGTACGGATCCGCTTTCTGACCGAGGACTGCGATGGGAATATTCTATTAGGCTCCGAACGGGGTGGCTTAGTCAAGCTGTATCTAGAGGGAACTAATATCGTGCGGCAGGAGTCTCTCATATCCGAGAAAGATGAGATCAATGACGATATCTCTACCAACTGTTTATTAGTTGATTCAGAATGTAATCTATGGATTGGAACAGAAGGCTTGGGCCTCTTTTTACTCAAGTACGACCAGCCGCAGCCTATCCAATTCACTATGGAGCAAGGGCTGCCAAGCAATCGAATCTGCGCTTTGGAACAGGATAAAAAGGGAGATATTTGGGGAAGCTTAAACGATGGACTTTTTTCATTTGACGCCAAAGAAAATACCTTTTACCACTACTCCATCGAAGATGGATTGGTCTCCAACGAGTTTGAGGTAGGAGCCAGCTATAAATTAAGGGACGGAACGATCTTCTTCGGAGCCACCAGTGGTATTAATTATTTTGTACCCATCGAAATCCCCTTTAATGATACCCCACCAGAACCGTATATCACCCACATTTACATTTCCAATCAGGAATTTGCTACCAAACAAGGCCTTCTCAAACCAGCCCATTATAATGGACAACAAATTACCACCCGTTTCAAAGAGAATGATATCTCCTTCGGGTTTACCGGTTTGAATCTCACCCAGGGTAAGCTGAATAAATTTCAACACAAGCTGGAAGGCTTCGACGAGGATTGGAGCCCCATCAGTAATAAGCGAATTGCAGAATATGCCAACATCCCCTACGGTAAGTATACCTTTGTGTTAAGAGCCGCCAATAACGATGGCGTTTGGTCATCGGTCCACCCCCAGGTATTCTTGCATGTTAAAACGCCTTGGTACTCCACTTATCTAGCGTGGGCTATCTATATTTTGGTAGCAGGGACGATCATCTTCGTGATCCAGAAAAGTATCATCAATCAAATTAACCTGAGGAATGAATTGGCCATGGAGCATATCGAGGTATCGAAGCTCAAAGAACTGGATAAGTTAAAGTCTAAATTCTTTGCCAATATTTCCCATGAGTTTCTCACCCCATTAACCCTGATCCTGACTCCGTTAAAAGGTATTCAGTCGCGGGGCAATAATCAGATTTCGGATCAAACCGTTGAGACGATCATCAATAATGCCAACCGACTTCAGAAGTTCATCAAGCAAATTCTGGCCTTGGCCAAATTGGAAACGGGCAATGTCAAATTGCGGATCGACGAGCATGATCTCAGCCCTTGGTTAAAAACGATTACGAATAACTTTCGGAGTATCGCCAGCGATAAGTCGATGACCTTCCGGGTCGAAATCCCCGATCGAAAGGTGCTAGCTTTCTACGATGAAGATCGCTTAGAACAAGTCCTGGTAAACTTACTGAGTAACGCGTTCAAGTATACGGATAACCAAGGTTTGGTCAACTTGAAACTCCGCGAAGAAAAGGACCAGATCAGTATTTCTATTGAGGATACGGGCCAGGGGATTCCCAAGGAAGATGTAGAGAATATTTTCAATCGATTTTACCGGCAGAAAAACGAAAACATTATTAGTGGAACCGGTATTGGTCTTTCCATCACCAAGCAAATCATTATCCAACACGATGCGACTATTGCCGTGAATAGTACCCCAGGAAAAGGATCGACCTTTACGGTCGTTCTTAAAAAAGGAAAGGATCACTTCGTAGATAACCCCACCGTTGAATTTGTCTACAACGAGCCAAGTACCTAGGAATTCAAGCCGATGTTACCGGCTAATTTGCCATTTCAGAAAATGGATCAAACACCTGGACAAGCCCCCATGGTGTTGATCGTAGAAGACAATCCGGAGATCCGTGCGCTCCTTTCGGAGCATCTGAGTCGAACCTATGAAGTATATCTGGCCGAAGACGGTATTCAAGGGATACAAATGGCTAAAAAACTATTGCCCGATCTCATCATTACCGATCTCATGATGCCGGGCAAGAATGGCTACGAGCTTTGCCAGGCGATCAAGCAAGACCAACTGACTAGCCACATTTTTATTATCATGCTCACCGTCAAATCTTCGGAGGAGAGTGTCAAGAAAGGATTACAGAAGGGGGCCGATTATTATCTAACGAAGCCGTTTAATTTGGAACTGCTGGAGCTGAACGTCCAAAACATTCTACGCTACCGGCAAAATATGGCGAAGTCTCTGATGAATGAGGACACCGAGCAAGCTACCATAGAAACCCAAACCGCGGAGGAACTCCAAATTTCGGAAATCGATCTTGCCTTCCTCAAAAAGCTAAATGATACGATCGAGAAAAATCTCGCCAATTCTGATTTCTCGGTGGTTGATCTCACCCAGGAACTGCAATTTTCTAAGAGCCAACTCTATCGGAAACTCAAGGCTATGGTAGGCATGTCAGCCAATACCTATATCCGAACCAAAAGACTACAGCGAGCGCTCGAGCTCCTCAAAACGGATCAGTACACCGTTGCCGAAGTTACCTACAAGGTTGGCTTCAACGACCTCCAATATTTTAGATCCTGCTTTAAGAATCAGTACGGTGTCAATCCATCGGAGTATCTTTCTCGACCATCCTCGGAACCGTAGCTGTCTGCGGGGCCGTTTCCTGCCACTGGTAAACCTGAATAGGTGCATTATTACTGACTACGAGCAATTTCTCTTGTCCGCGATCTTTGATCCAACGTACATCTTGGGCCTCGTACGGCACGTAAAGTCCGGATTGGTGGTTAGGTACTATACGAAAGGTACCGTTACCATCCCCCAAAGCCAATATACCATACCCGGCATCACTACGGGGAGTCTCCACTTCGGAATCGAAAATATTCCCCACCAGAACGATATCTAAGTGCCCATCTTTGTTGATATCGTTGGTAGCGATACTATTGAAGCTGTAGCGTTGAAAAGGAGCCGCTAATGGCACCATGGCAAAAGTGCCATCCCCTAAATTTTCGATGTACAAATGCTGGAAATTATTGGCCTGATAGTGTAAGCTTTGAGCCAGCTCTTGATCGCCGTAGATATCCTGTACGGTAGAATTGGCAAAAGAGTGGTAGCTTGGAAATTTGGTGGTCAGAATGGGCATTTGTTCCGAGGAGCACTGGCGCCCCCGCACCGGATACTGGTTCCCTTCCTGGAAATAACTAAGAATGATGTCCGGCTTTTCGTTTCGATCAAAGTCCTTTGCGTAAATATCAAAAGTTTCCGTTTCACTAGCCTGGTACTTATAATTCAACCCAAGATTTGCCACGATAAAATCGAGGTCTCCATCACCGTCAAAATCGGCTTGTTCAATATCTTTCCACCAGCCAATTTGCTGATTAAGGGGTGTTTGAATACGGTTTAGCTTCCCGTTCTGGTTTTCAAAAATTTCAATGCCCATCCACTCTCCACAGACCATCAAGTCCATATCCTGATCACCGTCATAGTCCGTCCATACGGCATCAGTCACCATACCAATTCCATTAAGCTCCGGGGCAAGGGAAGCCCCCATTTCCTCTCCATGCTCAAAGACAAAAGAAGAAGGTGGAGATGGGTAATGCCCAGGAATCTGTCGGCCAAATAGGTATACTTCTGGCACCCCATTTTCATTAATATCTTGGGTTAGGCATAGACTGGCGCTCTGGCGTAGATCTACAGCGATTTCCTGGCTCTCAGAAAAAGCCAGCAATTGCACATCTGAGTAGAAACGTTGGGAATAATAGGAGGCCTGTAAATCATCTACTTCGTTTCCACCACTTGCTACGATCAGATCCAGTTTCTGGTCGCCATCTACATCGGCAAAGGAGGCGAAAACATCTTCTTTTTCGGGGGCAGAAAGAGGGTACGCCCGGTAGCCTGCCTCCTCACTTAGGTAAAGCGTAGTAGCCTGCCCTTGGGGCCCGGGCACGACGACATCATCCACGGAATCGTGGTTGATATCACCGACGGCAACTTTGGGCCCCAGGGAAGACATTTTATGGGGGATTAGTATTTCTCGTTGGTAATCGTCATAGTCATTCTCTAAGTGGGTATGCACGAGTTTACCCGATTGATCTAACGTAAAGTAGGATTGCTCCTTCACCAATGTTTTGGGTATAACCGATGCGTTTTCATAGCTTAATGCGATCCGTTGATTTACCGCTAGGTTTTCCCGAATTTCTCGTTTGCCATCGGGCCATTCAATTTCTAGGTAGTCAACCCTTACTTGGTCATTTAGGCCAAAATGGATGCGAGGATCTACCGACGATTGGTAGCCACGAACCAAAGTATGCTCGTGGTAGATTTGCTGATTCCCTGTACGGAGGATCAGTTTTGCTCCTAAACCAAGTGGATTAGAAGAAGGTCCCGCCAATTGAACGGCGAGATAATTTTTTTGCTCGGAGGCTAGGTTTTCAAAAATGGTAGCCGTACTGTCGATATTATTTAAGATGAGCTCCAGGTCACCATCGTTATCCAAATCGGCATAGGTTGCCCCATTGGAGAATCCTTCGAAATGCAGGTTCCAGAAGTCGTTTGCCTTTTCGAATTGGTTTCCTGTGTTTCGAAAGATAAAATTGTCTGTGGGCACCTCGGGAAGCTCATTGGTGAGATCGACGAAGTTCAATTCCTGAAATTTAACCTTCAGTTTGGTATCTGTCTGCTTTAGCCATTTGAAGTAGTCCTTATTATTGATCTCCTTCCGTGTCCCATTGGAGATGAACACATCAGTACGTCCATCTAAATCCCAATCGGATAATAAGCAGGCCCAACTCCATTCGGTTGCTTGCATTTGGTTGGCCATCGCAATATCACTAAAGAACGGATCGCCTTGGGGGTTTAGGCCATTATTGATTTGTAGACTATTAAACATATACTGGTAGCCAAAACCAGCCTCAATGCCTGCCCAAAAAGCCGGGATATTCATACTGGACATATTGGCTTTCGACCGATAGTTATCCGTAGTGGTCATATCCACTTGGAATAGATCGGGTAATAGATCGTTATTCAGGTCTGCCACATCCACTCCCATCCCAAAGAAAGAGGTATGGGGGAAACAGTCTTTGACGGCCTCCCGGAACGTACCATCGCCATTATTCAAATAGAAAAAGTCTGGGGTATGAAAGTCGTTGGATACGTATAAATCCGTCCAGCCATCTTGATTAATATCACTGGCTATTACGCCAATACCTAGCCCAAAACGGAGGAGTCCCGCAGCCTCTGTCACATCCGAATAAGTTCCATCTCCATTGTTTCGGTAGAGATGGTCCGAGTTTTCGAGACGAACATTCTCCAAGAGTGCTTCGTACTGGGCGACGGTGGTGTTGAATTCGGTCGGCGGGTAATTGACGACGTAGACATCCAGGTCTCCGTCTTGGTCGTAGTCGATGTAAGCGGTTTGAATGGAATAGCCACCATCAGCCAAGCCCATTGCTTCAGCGGATTCGACAAACTGTGGGATTCCCCGTTCATCGTTTCCGGTATTGAGGTAAATCAGGTTGGACCGTTCTGCCCAAATACCGGCTACCGCAACGGAAATATCCAGTTTACCATCGTTATTGAAATCGTGAAAGCTGCAGCCTGTATGCCATTTGCCCACGGAAAACACGCCGGCCGCTTCGGTAATATCTTCAAACTGTAGCTCCCCCCGATTGAGATAAAGACGGTTAGCTTCCATGTTGGCCGTAAAGAACAAATCAGAAAGACCATCGCCGTTTAAATCCCCGGCGGCAACGCCTCCACCCATATAGAAATATCCGTATTTAAAAAAATTGGTTGTATCGGTTATGCTGAGGGTATTTTCAAAGTCCACACCACTTGATGCGACGGGGACATTGGTAAAGATAGTATTGGATGGGTCAGATTGAGAGCTGCATCCAAGGATTAGCAGAAAGATGCAGAGTCCCGCTGCGGAGGGGAGCGTAGGCCAAAAGAAATACCGGGACAACACAGAATGCAACATTGCTAATGAGTCTTTCAAGTTGGAAAAAAGAAAATAAGGAGGATGTTTAACATCCTCCTTGGACAAGTTAGTGCAATGTATGAAACCTACCAGCCGGGGTTTTGAGTCAAATCCCCAGCACGGACAATTTCATCGTTTGGTATAGGGAACAAGTTGTGTTTCCCTTCTACAAATCCTTCAATATTATCAGCAGCTACACCCCAACGGATCAGGTCGTGGAAACGAAAACCTTCGAAGGCTAACTCGAGGAATCGTTCGTTCATGATGGCATCCATTAAGGCATCGCCGGTAGCGGTTACATCGTCCAATCCAGCTCGGGTTCTAACCTGATTTAGGTAGGTCTGCGCCTGCGCATCGTCTCCGGCATTCGCGGCGGCTTCGGCACCAATCAGCAGAATATCTGCGTAGCGTAGCAAGCGCCAGTTGGTTCCATAGTTCTGTTGGATGGATACATCGTTCGACTCCGTTGGGTCCGATCCGTATTTCGTACGAAGGAAACCGTTGTAATCGTGCGATTCACCGGTAGCGGTGCCTCCACCGTCAATCCACTCCTGCTCGGTAATGACCGTTGCTAGTCGACGCTCTTCGTCACCGGCGGCAATGTAGGCGTTGTATAACTTTTCCGATGGATAATTGAAACCCCATCCTTGCACCAAGCTCAAACCAGCGGCATCGCCAAAGGCACCTTCCCGAGGTCCCATCAGCTGGATGTGCATATTGGCTTCCCAAGCACCACCCGGTAGTCCAAGATCCCAAGGATTGGTTCCCCAATTGTAACCAACTTCGCTGGTAAATACCGCCTCAAACATAGAACCCGATCCAAACTCACCATCCGCTTTGAAGATGGTAGCGAAGTCTTCCGCGAGGGCGTATTCTCCACTGTTTACGATCTCCTGAACGGTAGCAAGTGCCTCACTGTATTTACCCTGGTATACTTGCGCCTTAGCTAGTAGCCCCTGGCAAGTACCCTTCGAGATCCGGAATTGATCCGACGCCCCGTATTCTGATTTTGTTGGCAAAGCCGCGATCGCAGTATTTAAATCGCTTTCGATCAAGGCGTAGACCTCTGCTACACTAGAGCGCGGACGGCTGTATTCTTCCACGGGAATCTGAGTAGTGGTAAGAATCGGAAGATCTCCGAAAAGAGTCACTAGTTCTAGGTAGTAATAAGCACGCAGGCCGTGGGCTTCGGCAATAGCTTGGGCTTTAAAATCGGTGTCCCCTTCTACATAATCCAAAACCGTATTACACCGATGCACCCCAAAGTAATTCAAGTTCCAATAGGCGCTGATTTTATCATTCGCCGAGTCGTAGGTATAGTCGTCCAGTGCATTGTAACCAGCCTGATCCGAAGGGGATGCCCCTCCACAGGTACCTTCATCGGAGGGCAGCGTCTTGGTAAAAACGGGTGCTCCCCAGTCCCAGTTATTATTCCAGGTCAGAATGTCATAAGCCGTTAAAATGGCTGCGTTCACATCGTTATCTGATTCGTAGTAGTTATCCTGGATTATAATCCCGTTTACCGGAACTTCCAGGTAGTCCTGACACCCAACTGCAGCTAGGATCGCAAGGACAGCTAGTATTAAATACTTTTTGAATTGATTCATTTCAAATTACCTTTTGGTTAGTCGATATTAGAAATTTAGAGATACCCCCGCCATGATGCGGCCTGGGATCGGATAGATTCCCCGATCAATACCGATGGCATCATTGAAGTTGGAGCCGATTTCCGGATCCAAACCAGGATAATCTGTAAAGGTGAAATAGTCTTCTACAGATACGTAGATTCTTAGATCATTCACGCTGGAGATATTGCGTCCAAGATCGTAGCCCAACTGAATTTGCTTGATCCGGAAAAATGATCCGTCAAATACCATAAAATCAGAGCTGTAAGCAGGGCCCGATCCCGTTGGTG
>JBCDIO010000038.1:0-11939 GCA_038748815.1 Bacteroidota bacterium | reverse complement strand
GCAGCTCTTTGTTCTAGTAGATATCTAGCTGAAAAGGCTATTTCCTAAATACGAAATTACCAAAATCCAAATCTCCCCACTCTCCTTCGTAATACAAACTATCATTGAAGAAAACCCTCCCTTCTGAAAATTCCCAAGTTAGACACTCGGGATCCCGAGAAGACGTTTGCTCAAGCAAAATGGTATCTGTAGTAAAATCAGTGTAGCTTATAAAGAGCGTATTTACATGGGGGACTCCCGATACGTGCCCCGTCTCCCGCAGAAGATCATCCCCACTCATCACCCAAATGGTACAATCTTGAACACGGTTCGAGCAACTTACATAACCTGTGAATCCCACCTCATTTCGCAATTCGGCATTTTGCTCTGTAAAGGATATTGCCATCCCATCTACATCTTGTACCGATATCGTAAACGTCAGCTCCGTTACCGGATCATCCCCACAAGGGTTACAGGCCGTAAAAAAGAGTATTCCAAGAAGGCTAAAAAATAGATTGTTCTTTTTCATAATCTTTGGTTTTTCCCGAAGGAACAACCAAAAATGGAAGGAGTCAAGAATATACCGCTAGTACTTTGTAACTTAAATAAATGAATATTTTGACCGAGGCGTTTTTTGTTCAGATTAAGGCGCGCAAGCTCGTAGCCATAGCTACGAAGGCGAGTACGTAACGATGAACTGGGCAAAAAGAACCCGTCAAAAAGTTTAGAAATTTAGGTTACAACGTACTAACTTAAGATTAGTTTAACCAGGATCCTTTCCATTGGAGAACGCTCTATTATTTAGGCACTTCTATGAACCCCTTCGGGACTTGGTCAAGCATGGGCGCATCCGCCAACAAACGAATATTCGACACTTCCCCGTAACCAAGCTCCTGGGTTAACCCTTTTTCTTCTCGCCATTCCCAAAAGACCCAGCGCCGAGCAAATGGAATACCCTCCACCGTAGTGAAATCCGCATATTCAATGGCGTGGGGGTCTTCTTCCGCTTTTTCCACCGACTTGTTAGCGGTTACGATATAGGCCGCCACTTCCAAAAGATCAGTACTTGGATTAGCATAGACGATGTACCAATCATCCGGAGCATCCCCTACCGACGCTTCGAAGGATAGTTTTTCGGATCGATACGATTTTCCGGCAATCGGAGTTTCATTATAAGGAGACCACTTTGTACCTGGATCGGTCAGTTTGTAAGGCAAAAGGAAGAAGTAGCTCCAGGTGAACGCATCAAACCGGACCCCTCGATCACTCTCTCGATTTGGGGAATAATACACGCGATCCCCGTCGAAGAAGATCTGGGTACTATCCGCCATTTCCAATAATCCTTTGGTCGAATTCGTCAGAATCGTCAAGGTGGCATCCATACGTTCCTTACCCCCAAAGCTCAATTTGAAATCCCATTGGACCGCTTCGTTCGCTAAAAAAGCTTCTTTCTGGTGAGCCATTTCAATTTGTTGAGGGAGGCTGTTCGCTGGTTGGGTGACTGGCCCGGCATTTTCTCCACAACTCATCAAGCATGCGAGGCTTATCATCGGGAGAAACCAATTTTTTAAGAGCATCATAGTGCAGTTAGCTTTAAGGTTTTAAACAGGAGGAAAACAAGCTAGCTAATACCTGGTTCGCTCGAAACGGCAATCGGGAAGCGAAACGGTGACAATCGTCGCTTCCCGACATGTTATGGTATCTTTCTATTGCAAATGCCTTTTTTTAAGGGGTAATGATCTCGATCTCATCCGCAAATACCCAAGCTTTCCCCCCAGCCCCTTTATGCCAGGCTGGACAAATGCCTCGATTCTGTCCTACGACCTTAATGTATCGGGTTTTTAAACCAAGTGGAATACTAAATTCTTCTACGATGGAACCCTCCGCTCGCTCGTTCGTACGGGTCGGCATGGTAATAAATAAGTTGAAGTCCTGTCCGTTTTTCGATTCAAAGAACTGCACCTGTTCTGGCATGAAAATCCACGAGTTGTGATCCTGTAAAAATCGCACATTCACTTCCTTAACGTCCGTTCTTTTCCCTAAGTCCACCACCGCATCTAAATGAACCGAATGATAACCCTGCCATTCCCCGGTACGGAAATCATTACCTCCTTGCAAGTAGTCAATTAAGGCACGATCTCCCCCTGCAGCGTACTGATTAGAATACTCGGTATTTAAGGTAATGGTTCGATCATTGGGGACCTTCCGGAAACTTGCATCAATCATCTTGCTATACCCTAAATCAGGGTGCCAGGCGATGGCCTTTAGAGCGGTCGTTTCGCTAATTGGAATGGGGCTAACGTACATGGTACTGTTAGAATCTGGCCGTTGACCGTCTAGTGTATAATAGATACGAGCTTCTGGATACAAATGATTCATCCGAATGGTGTCCGCTCCGAAAAAAGCCCTCCCTCCTTGTACAATGCCTGGAACCGGTACGATCAAATGCTCGTCAATAGACGATTTAGGTAAGTGCTCAGGGCTAACGGCCCACTCGGTGGTCGGTCGGTTAACCATCTTAAAGGCTAAGGTTCCTCCTTGCATTAGCTGATCGTGTCTGATATAACTGTACGGATAAGGCTCCCCATTCCAAAGTACTTCCTTGACATAGCGCTTATTAGGGGCGTCCGCCAGAATGCGTAAGGTATCCCCACTGGGAAGGGGAAGAATGGCCTCCCCAACCACTGGTTTCCCAAGTACGTAATCGGGGCTACCCGGACAAACCGGATACAGACCCATGGCTGAAAATACATACCACGATGACATTTGTCCACAGTCTTCGTTCCCTGGCAGGCCATCCGGTTGAGCCTGGTACAGCTCCGTCATAATCTCATGCACCCGAGCCTGCGTCTTCCAAGGTTTGCCAATGTAGTTATATAGGTAGGCCATATGATGACTAGGCTCGTTACCGTGTGCGTATTGGCCAATCAAGCCTGTGATGTCGGCTTGCTCTCGACCCGTTGTTTCCGAGCTGCTCGTAAATAGATCATCCAAATACTTTTCCAATGCATCCGGGCCCCCTAGGTATTTGATCAATCCTTCCACATCTTGTGGTACGTAGAGGCTATACTGCCAGCTGTTGGCCTCTGTGTAGTGAAAATTAACTTCCGTCGGGTCAAAAGGATCGCACCAACGATGAGCGGTTTTACTAACCATAAACCCTTCTTCGGGATGCAGAAGATTTTTGTAGGATTGAGCTCGTCGCATAAACTTTTGGTAGATACCGGTTTTTTCCGAGATCCTTGGCCATTTGCGCAATACACCAATCGTTGTAGGCGTATTCAAGGGTTTTAGAAACGGATTCGGGCTCAATTTCTGCCGCTAAAAAGCCCCATTCCCGATAGTACGGTTTGCCTAGTTCGTCTGCATTGGCGGCGGCTACCATGGCTTCTAAAGCTTTTTTATGATCAAAGTTTCGGAGTCCTTTGTGAAACGCATCATAGATCACCGGTACAGCATGGTAGCCGATCATACAGCCGGTGTAATTTCCGGCCAATTCCCACATCGGTAGCTGTCCTCCATCCTGGTACTGGCGTAAGAAGGTTTGGACAAATGCCTCGGTACGTTCTGGTTCCAGAATATTGAGAAGAGGGTGCGTCGCTCGGTAGGTATCCCAGAGTGAAAAGACGGTATAGTGTGCTCCTTTGGCCTTGTGAATCTCTAAGTCGGTCCCCCGGTAGCGCTTGTCGGTATCTTGAAATAAATTAGGTGCGATGCAACTGTGGTAGAGGGCCGTGTAAAAATTGGTCAGGACCTCCTCGTTAGTCTGGCGAAGTTGAATTTTCTGGAGTTGTTTTTCCCAGGTTCGTTCTGCTTTCTTCCGGGTGAAATCAAAGTCCCAATTTGCAAACTCATCGTCTAGATTATTTCTGGCCCCATTAATGTCGACCGCCGAAATGGCTACCTGAGCTTGTAGGGCTTCTTCTAATTCGCCGAATAGGAAACCAGCCACAATAGAATCACCTTCTAGCCATTCTCCAATTGGCAGAATGCCCGCTTCGGTTTGCACTTGGGAGAAGGGTTCTGAAAACCGAACCACAAAGTAAATGTGCTGCTCCTCGGCCCAGGCTTGTGAAATACGGTAACCCTCAATTTCTTGGCTATTAACCACACGTAAACCTCCTTCGAGAACCCGATCCCGATGCGCCAAATCTAAGACTACATTCAAGGATTCTCCAGCCTCGGCTTGGTATCGGTGTAAGCCGGTCCGCAGGGTTGTGGTTAGGTCAACTTGTATCTTGTAGTCATCGAGGAAGACCCCGTAATACCCAGGGCTAGCTTTTTCTTTTTCTTTCTGAAAAGAAGAACGATATCCAGCCTGCCCGTTAGCCCCATTCTGTAGTCGTAATGCTCCGGTGGTAGGCATCAGAAGCACATCCCCGTAATCGGAGACCCCCGTTCCGCTGAGGTGCGTATGGCTAAAGCCGTACACAATATTGTCCGAATAGTGGTAGCCCGAACAGCCGTCCCAGCCATCGAGCCGTGTGTCCGGGCTCAATTGAACCATACCAAAGGGTAGCGTTGCTCCCGGATAGGTATGACCATGTGCATCAGTACCAATAAATGGATCTACGTAGGTAATGGGTGATTTGGGGATTTCAATAGGTGCCGGATCAGGGCTCTTACGGTCATTCTTACAGGAAAAAATGGAAAGGAGTAAAACTCCTAAAAGGAGGTGGTGGAGGCTAGACATAAGACTGCTTGTTTTTCGTTTCCGAAAAACTACGAAAAATGTGCGTTTGATTAGAAAGAAAAATGGGGTAGAGCCCCCTTCTGACAGTCGCGTCCCTGTTCAAGCGTTTCGACCTGTGCGTTTTCTGCAGGGTATCTGCGAAGAGCACAGTCATCATGGCTAGCAAGATATTCGATGCTACCCAATGGACAAAAAATAGAAGACTTTTTGCTTAGTAAGCAATGGGGTTCCCCTTACTAAAGGGAAAGCCTTCGCGCTAAAAAGATTTTTTTCTTTACAAGGACTGATAATGTCCGCTACCTAGGAGCGCCCCACCAAAGACTTGATGGTAAACATTCGAGCCAGAGTCTGCCCATCGGACGAGCGACTCAAAGTACTTTGAATACGGACTCGGTTATCCGCTAGAATTTCCATCTCGTGCACCCGGTAAATGATGTCGTCCGTAATATTGCAATTACTCATGTAGTAGACATCCCGGGCTAGGGTATAAGCTTCATTGGCCCAGTGTTCCCGCACTAAATTAGGATGATGTTCATTGAAGTACCGGGCTTCACAGACGTCGTTAATGATTGGATAGGCTGCGAAGTAAAGTAGACCCACTCCATTGAGGTCTAGGTAAGGGTTAATTTGGTAGGTCCGCTGATGCAGTTCATTGTCGGTGACTTGAAATACTTCTCCTAGTAAGTCTACGGTCTCCAGTTCTTTTTTTCGTAAAAAACGATACTGCTGTCCAAAATCGGGCATCGCCGAAACGGCTTCAATAGTGTTGTTTACACCGTAGGGCTGGCCTTTTTTGAGGCTCTTATTATTTTCTTTGTTTCGGTAAGAAAAGGTAGTCATTAACTGAGCGTCAATGCTCTTATTTTCATCTCCTTGTACCTTCAAATTAGAAAAGTACATGCTATTGCCATACCGACTCATTTCGGTACGCATACTCAGCGATTCGTTTTCTTTAAAATCGCGCAAGTGCGTTGAATTGATTAATCGAATCCGCACAAAAGTGGCGTACAGGCGGTTGCCAAATTCGTCTTGGATTTGAGAAGAATCGGTTCCTAATCCTTGGCATAAGACATTCCAGTGGAAGTCACCGATTTCCTTGAATAGCCAGTTTTCGGAAAGACCTGTTAAGGCCATTTGTGGCATGTTGATCTTGTGCTGCCGAAAATTTGGATCGCTATTTTCTATACTTGTCGCTGCTTGCCCGTTTCCATTCTGCCCGGCATCATAGTAATCCAAGATTTGCTGAAAGGTGGTGAATCCCAACCAATCACTATCGGCGATTTCCTTACCGGCATGGTTGTCAAGGGCAACCCGCAAGTCAAAGAAGTCAATACTATCGATACCCAGGTCTTCGATGGGGGTATTTAGATCAGCCTCGGCTACCTCTCCAACGGAGTTTCGGATAATGCTTAGGATCTGGCTCATGCTTTCGTACAATTATATAGGGGGGTTAAAGGTACGCCAAAGGCGCCCCGGAGATTTCACTGCGAATATTAAATTTTCTTGACGATTTTATACGGAACGCCCATGACTACGCAGTTATCTGGTACATCTTTATGAACCAATGTATTGGCCCCGACAATGACGTTGTTCCCGATATTTACTCCTCGGAGAATGGAGCAATGGTTAGCAATCCATACGTTGTTACCAATGGTAACGGGAGAAGTATTATACCCCTCAAAATGAATGTCACCACCTTCGTTCTTCTCGTAAGCGTGGTCGTGGTCCAGAATGGTGGTAAACTGCCCAATAGAAACATTGTCACCAATTCTGATAGAGTCAAAGGCAATGACACAGGCGAATTTATTCATGTAAAAGTTTTTTCCAACTTCGAGGTATGAGGTTGAATGAATTCGACTGTAGTCGTTAAGAGAAATCTTGCCGTTTAGGATCATTTTACCTTGGCCCTGGATGAAAAAACTGACTTTATTGCCCACGAAGCTCAATCCTTTCGCCGTTAGCCGCCGAAAAAAGAAAAGACGAATAAACTGGAAACGAAGGATTCCCAAAGCTCCTTTTAGGTAGTTTTTATAGATCAACTGCATGGTCTGGGTTTCTGTTAAAAGGTTTTTTCGGGATTGATCGGAGGGGCCACACCGTGGGTTCCATGAACGCGAAGCATCGTGGGCTGTATCACCTTACGCAAAAAGAAGGTACTACCTTTTCGCTTAATCTGATGGAGGCGTTTATGCTGATAATTTGCTTTACTTGCTTGGAATTCTGCAACATCCCGTTCAAGATCACCTTGGTATTCGGCCCGAAACGCAGGGTATAGTTCTTCTCGCGTCAATTCGTAAAGTTCTAGATCGATGGCATTAGCCTGGCGAATCCGTTCTTGCAGTTCCGGCGATTGTTCCGAAAACTGATACACTCGACTTTTCTGTGTCATCGTATTGGCTTTCTGGTAGCGAAAGTCCAAGTTGGGAATACCCAAACGCTGGCGCAGAATAACGAGTGATTCGTCGTAGTGCTCTAGTAATCCGACAAACTGAAAGCGCCGAATTTCGGCTAAGGCTTTTTCTCGATTTCTTTCTCCCGCAATCCGATAGGCGTGATAATTTTCCTTTTCGGGATCTTCCAGAAAGCTTTCCATGGTCCAACCCATACCCATCATGCTAATTTGCCAGTTAATATGTGACATATAACGTTTGATCGGATCTCGCAAGAAGGTAAAATAGAAAATGGGTTGGTTCAAAGCTGATTCGTAGTCCATAAAGGAGGCCATCCGGTGACCACCCAGTCCTTGTACTCGGAGCGGAAGGTATCGCTTAACGAATTGCAGGTCCTCTTTGGAGAAAAATTCTCCAAACCGGGGATGCGGATGGGGGGTCAAGTAGCCAGGTAGGGCTTGGTGCAAGACATTGTGTAGGGTGATACCACCCGCTTTTTCAATATGGACGAAACAAATGAAAGGCTGCATGGATACTTAAAGAGTTTCCGCTTTTCAGGTTATTGGAGTCATTTGGAAAAGGTAGGCCAAAGATAACAATTCGAGCTATACCCGAATAGTTGGGGAAGAATGGAATTGGTAGGCTCTACGGCAAATAAAAAATTTGTTGGCTGGACCCTTCGGCCCAAACCAACAAACTAAAAATGCTCTCTCAAGATCACCCATTTTGTTGCGTGCATGGAAACCCCATTGGGTTTCCCCCCTAGTGCGCTCAAATGGGCTTGTGATTTGAAATCGTCCCTGATTCTTATTAGGTATTTCTGGTAGTGAATTTCTCTAAAAAATTTATTGGCGGCACCGGCATAAAACACCGACAAGCCGGCCAATAAATCAAAAATGCTCTCTCAAGATCACCCATTTTGTTACGTGCATGGAAGCCCCTTTAGGCTTCCCCCCTAGTGCGCTCAGATGGGTGAATTTTGTTGAATAATCCTAGTACGTTTAGTATTTCTCACTGTATGTTATGAACCGTTTCAATTCGAGGTATGACCCGCCAGCATGCGGCTTGCCAAGTGATTGAGCTCCAGCCATTGGCTGGAAAAGAACCGTTGACATCCACCATAGGGGTCGGGGGCTATGGTGACGTAAGCCGTTTGAATATTTTCAACTGTTTGCTCTCCCACCAAAGTGGGGAGCATGTTGCGAACTAAAAACTCAATCTTTTTAGGTGAATAGTTGGACTCGATAATAAGCCGGGTGTCTGCCTTTAGATATGGGCTTATTTCTACCATCCATTTAAATAATGCGTTCGCTCGGTTCTCTTCGTCCATATTGGGCAGGGATAATAGGATCGTGTCTAATTTTTTGATCTTTTTCCCAGGCCTCGGTTGAGGACTCTTTTGCTCTTTATTCTCTACCGGAATTCTAGTTCTGGCAAGTTTTTCTAGGGTTGAGCAAACGGCATCTTGCTCTCCAAATACAGCCAATCTTCCGAATCCGTTAGACCATTTTTTCCAAGTTTTGATCAGCTTATTTTGCAAGTCTAATCCAAATGTGTGTGGGGGGATTAATGCTGCGTGTGCTGGGTTGGACATGGTGTTTGAATGCTTTGTGTTTGTTTGTTTTTGTTGGGACAAATATGACCCGATAACCAGCGGTAGGCCGTTGGTTTTCGATTTTTGGTAGGATTCTTTCGTTTTTTGGTAACGGAGGAGGAAATAGCAGTTCTGCTATTCCAGGATGCTGCTTAAATACGAGAAAGAAAGTCGATCCCCATCTTCTTTGTCAAAAGGAATTAAATGTAGGGAGGTGTCGGTAATCTCGTAGCGTTCATACAAGTCGAGCACATAGCGCAACCAGCGACCAGATTGCCAATTGAACACAAGCAGGTATTGTTCTATGCCGTTTTGCTCCACAAAGAGGAGGTTCTCCACTAGGTAAATATTTCCAAAACTAGCCCAACGTAATTTAGTCGGTGCCCCCAATTCTTCGTCAGAATGGAATAACCAGGTATACTGATCTGCCTGCTGCCTGATCAAACCGTGTCGACTAACTAGCAACGTATCACCAGGGGCTGTAGCGATACGCTGTATAGTAAAGCCGTTGCTTGTATGGTTGTGTCCGTAGTATAGTAGCAAGAAGGGTTCTTGGTCTAATGGACCTGGTCTGGTACGGGCAGAAATCAACTGTAAACGCATTCTTTCTTCCGTCCAGTTCCCCGGGGTCCAAGCTCTACAACCCGCTTTAGGGTAGTCACAAAAATTGAGGCATGCATCCTGTTCTTTGAGCTGAGTTAAGGCACGGGTAGCAGGGTGGTATCCGTGGTGTAGTGGCTTTCCGGTCAGGTGTTCTGCTAAGTCACTAAGAATGTAAAGGCGATCAGGCCGCAGCTGTTCATCCCTTAGTGGTAAACGTACGGTGAATTGTCCCAAGGTGCCTTCTATTTGGAAGGAGTCCTGAATACCTGTTAAGGTATCCGTGATTATAATTCGATCACTGTAAAAATAATTACCAGCATCCCGATGTGTTTCAATCTTTTCGTAGTGGCCATCTTGATTACCATCCATCCAAATAAGCTCAGATGATTGGCCGATGAGCGGATTTGGACAAAGTCCCAATAAAATCGCTAGGAAAAGGCTTTGAACGCCGGAAATAACAAGGGTATAATTGGAGCAAGCCATACAAAAAAACTAAATTTGCCGGTCTGAAAGTGGGCAAATGCTGGACTCGCCGATAAAAAGGTACTTACTAGACCTTTTTAAGTAGAGATTTCCTAGCATTCAGCCGTTTTCAAAACCGTATGGGCTATAAAAGGAACTCTTAAGCCCAGAATCGTATTGTACGGTCTAATCTATTATTATTTTCGGGGTAACCCGTAATTACGATCATTCAAAAGCTGCGTAGTAATGGAAATTAACATTACCCTTCCGGATGGAAGTATCCGGCAGTACCCACAAGGTACTACGGCCATGCAAGTTGCGGAGTCGATCAGCTCCGGCCTTGCCCGCAATGTTCTTTCTGCAAAAGTAAATGGAGAAGTTTGGGATAGCACCCGGCCCATTGAAACGGACGCTACGGTACAGCTACTGACGTGGAATGATCAGGACGGAAAGGCCACTTTCTGGCATTCTTCGGCCCATCTAATGGCTGAGGCTTTAGAAGCTTTGTACCCAGGTACCAAGTTTGGTATTGGTCCGGCTATTGAGAATGGGTTTTATTACGACATTGATACAGGAGAAAAAAATCTTTCCGCCGACGATTTTAAAAAGATCGAAGATAAAATGCTGGAACTGGCTCGACAAAAGAACCAGTACATTCGCAAAGAAGTCAGTAAAGCAGATGCAATTGCCTATTTCCAAGAAAAAGGGGATGAGTATAAGCTTGAACTTTTAGAAGATCTGGAAGATGGATCCATTACCTTCTATGAGCAAGGAAATTTCACGGACCTTTGCCGTGGACCACACCTCCCGGATACCGGAAAAATCAAGGCCGTTAAGCTGATGAGCCTGGCGGGTGCCTACTGGCGAGGCGATGAAAAGAACAAGCAGCTTACCCGGGTATACGGAGTTACTTTCCCTAAGCAGAAAGAACTCAACGAATACCTACAAATGCTGGAAGAAGCGAAAAAACGCGATCACCGGAAATTAGGTTCTGAGCTAGAACTGTTCATGTTTTCGGAAAAAGTAGGTGCTGGATTGCCCATGTGGCTGCCTAAGGGAACGGCTCTCCGCATGCGTTTGGAAGATTTCTTGAAAAAAGAACAACTAAAAAGAGGGTACCTTCCAGTGATTACCCCGCATATTGGCAAGAAAGATTTGTACGTTACTTCTGGCCATTATGCCAAATACGGAGAAGACAGTTTTCAACCGATCAATACCCCGCGAGAAGGAGAAGAGTTTTTGCTCAAGCCCATGAATTGTCCGCATCACTGTGAGATTTATGGCCACCGCCCTCGTTCTTATAAAGAATTGCCGTATCGGGTTGCAGAATTTGGAACCGTTTATCGCTACGAGCAAAGTGGTGAGCTACACGGTCTAACCCGGGTACGGGGCTTCACACAAGACGATGGTCATATCTATTGTACCCCCGATCAGCTAAAAGAGGAGTTTCTTGGCGTACTGGATTTAACCGTCCATATCTTAGAAAAGTTAGGTTTCGAGGAATACACCGCTCAAATTAGTCTACGAGACCCCAATAATCCAGATAAATACATCGGTTCGGACGAGAATTGGGATAAAGCCGAACGAGCCATCATTGAGGCCACCGAAGAGGTTGGATTAAAAACCATCACGGAGTTGGGAGAAGCGGCTTTTTACGGACCAAAGCTAGACTTCATGGTTCGCGATGCATTAAATCGCTCTTGGCAGCTAGGTACCATTCAGGTCGATTATAATCTACCAGAACGGTTCAATTTGGAGTACATTGGAGCAGATAATGCACCTCACCGCCCAGTAATGATTCACCGTGCGCCTTTCGGTTCTATGGAACGCTTTATAGGCGTACTCATTGAGCACAGCGGCGGAAATTTCCCATTGTGGTTGACGCCCGATCAATATATCATTTTGCCTATTAGTGATCGTTTTAACGATTATGCTAAAGAGGTGCAAAATCGATTAACGGCTTTAGAAATCCGCGGAACCATTGATGATCGGGCGGAGAAAATTGGCCGGAAAATTCGAGATGCTGAGGTGAATAAGGTACCGTTTATGTTGATCGTGGGAGAAAAAGAAGTGGAGCAAGGAGCTGTATCCGTACGTCGTAAAGGGGAAGGAGACTTGGGCTCTATGGAAATAAAGGCATTTAGTGACTTTTTCCTGGATTTAATCAAATAAATGATCTAAACCACTCCAAATAACGTAAATAAAAGGGATCGAATTG
>JBCDIO010000037.1:0-12133 GCA_038748815.1 Bacteroidota bacterium | reverse complement strand
TAGTATCCTCACAAAGACAGGCTGTCTTGAACCCACAATTAGGATTCTGAGCAATTGCAGAGAGTGCCCATAAATGGGTAAAAAGAATGGTTATCCATTTAGTCATTTGGTTGATGTTGCGTTTTAATGGAAAAAGACCTACCCAATTGCTGCACATTGTGCCTCCATCCATTGGCGCTCCTCTTCGTCCAAATGGCTTGCCAATTCGTTGTTCACCTGCTGGTGATAAGTGTTGATCCAGTCTATTTCGGCCTTGGTGAGCATTGAAATATCTATCAGCCTGCGGTCGATTGGGAAGAGGGTCAAACTTTCGAACTCCAAGAAAGGTCCAAAGCCCACATCGCCCGCTTCTTTGCAGATAATTAAGTTTTCAGTTCGGATGCCGTAGCCCCCTGTTTGGTAGTATCCGGGTTCGTTGCTGGTCAACATGCCCGGCTTTAGGGGCGTACTTCCGCGGCTAGTGGTGATAGTGGTCGCAAAACCCTGGGGTGGCTCGTGTACGTTCAGGAAGAAACCCACGCCGTGTCCGGTCCCATGGCCGTAGTTTAAGCGTTCTTGCCAGAGGGCGTAGCGGGCAAAACCGTCGAGTTGTACGCCCGTCGTTCCAACGGGAAACTTAGCCCGGTCTAAAGCGATGTGCCCCTTGAGAACTAGGGTGAAGTGTTTCTTTTGTTCCTCTGTAACGGGACCCAAAGCTACTGTACGGGTAATGTCTGTGGTTCCTTCATCGTATTGTCCGCCGCTGTCGAGCAGTAAAAGACCTTCTGGTGCCAGACGGGCCGAACCTTTCTGGGGTGGACGGTAATGGATGATGGCCCCATTGGCCTGATAGCCAACGATAGCCGAGAAGCTTTCTCCGTGGTAGGCACCTTGCGCGCGGCGTAGCTCATCGAGCCTGATTGCTACTTCTGCTTCCGTTGGCGGATCCGTTTGCACTTGCTTCTCCAGCCAGCGGAAAAGTCGAGTTAGGGCGACTCCATCTTTGCGCATGGCGGTGCGGATATGGTTGATCTCGGTTACATTCTTAATAGCCTTCCAATCTCGCATTGGATTGCCGACCGATTCCCATTGCAAGGACCAAAGCGATTGGTACAGTCGATAGGGGGTGGTGCCCGGATCGTAGCCAACAATCGTTTCGGCGGCTAAGAACCGATTTCCCAGCTGCCAGATATCGTCGTAGTCCTGGACCTCAATATCTAATGCGGCGAGTTCTTTGGCCAACTCCTCGGACACTTTGTCGGCCTTTGTAAATAGGTGCGAACCACTGTTACTAAAAAGAAAAAAGCTGTAGAAAAGTGGATTACAGTCTACGTCGGTACCCCGCAGGTTGAGTAACCAGGCAATATCATCAAGGCTACTAAGTAGGTAGGTACTCAGTCCTTTTTGTTGGCAGAAAATGCGCAGCTGTTCCAGCTTGTCTTCGGCACTTTGCCCCGTGAAACGAGCCGGATGAACAAAAATGGGATCGTTGGGTAATGCGGGCCGTTCTGGCCAAATGGTTTTCCACGGATTACTATGCGCCAATAGTTCGATGGGTTTATTGGCCTTTTCAATGGCTGCTTGTAGCGCAAAGACCTGGGCTGCAGAAAGCTGGGCCGCATCAAAACCAATCGTCTGTCCCGCTTGTAGGTGTTCAATCAGCCAGTCGACGTGTTCAGGGGCGTGCGGAATGCCTTGTTTCATTAATTCCAAGCCAGAATCGGCTAATTCCGTTTCGGCTTGCAAAAAATACCGACTATCGGTCCAAAGCCCCGCAAAATCTTGAGTGATAACGACTGTCCCGGCCGAACCGGTAAATCCAGACGACCATTCCCGGACTTGCCAGTGGTCGGCTACGTATTCACTTTGGTGATCATCGCTGCTCGGAATTAGGAGCGCATCTAGCTGTTCGGATTGCATCCAAGAACGAATATTGCTCAATTTTTGCGAAGGGGTGGTAGCCATAAAAACAGTTTAAGAAAATGAAGATTTGTACGAGAGGGAACAATAAAAAGCCTTTTGGCACATTTTTTGATGATCGGGATTGGGAAGGCGCTTTTTTTAGCCTATATTGCCAGTCTGATTACTAGTCGTACCGACGGAATATACGCTCAAAAGAAGGACTTTACCAAACGCACATTTACCGCTGTAGAAATCCAAAGCAGCACTTTAAAGATAGGTTCTTCGGAGTAATTCGCACGACGCTCCACCGATAAAAACGTACCAGGGGAATGCTAAAGCAGAGCTTAAGCCAGAAGATGATTCAAAAATTGTCTCCTCAGCAAATTCAGCTAATGAAATTGCTGCAGATTCCTACAGCTACGCTAGACCAACGCATCAAAGAAGAACTGGAGGCTAATCCAGCTCTGGAAGAAGGCGAAGAACGCGACGAATTACAAGAGCTAAGTAGTAGTTCCGACGAAGAATACAACGAGTACGGAGAGGAGGTTTCTCCCGAAGAAGCCCCCCGCGAAGAGGTATTCGAACTGGACGACTATCTCACCGATTATATCGAAGACGATCCATCCTCTTATAAGTTTAAGGCCGAACAAGCCAGCCCGGATGAGGAAGATAAGACCATGCCCATCTCGGTCCAAAATTCTTTCCACGAGCATCTAGAGACCCAATTAGGTCTTCTGGATTTTCCTTCTGAACGTGAAGCAGTGATTGCCCACCAAATCATTGGTAGTATCGATGAAGACGGGTATTTACGTAGAGATCCGGAAGCGATCATCGATGATTTGATGTTTGTGCAGAATGTGCAGGCCACGCGCCAAGAAGTGGATAAGTGGCTGGGCGAAATTCAACGCTTCGATCCTCCCGGGATCGGCGCAAAAGACTTGCAAGAATGCCTAGTCATTCAAATCGATCTGAAGCTGGAATCCGAGGAATTGGATTTGGAACAAATAGAATCCTTAGAAATTGCGCGTCAAGTATTGGCCGATCATTTTGAGGAGTTTTCGAAAAAACATTATCAACGCTTGCTTCGTCGCCTCAACATCGAAGAAGAAGACCTGCGAGGGGCTATTCAGGAAGTGCTGAAGTTGAACCCCAAGCCAGCGAGTGGATATGCCTCAGGACTAAATCGGGGTACGCAGTATGTAGTGCCGGACTTTATTATCGTAAATCGAGACGGTGAATTAGAACTCACCCTCAACGCTCGTAATGCACCGGACTTGCGGATCAACGATCAGTATAAGGACATGCTACAATCTTATTCTGCCAGTAAAAAAGCAGGCAAAGGAAACCGGCAAAACCGCGATGCAGTCCTGTTTATTAAACAAAAGATCGATTCGGCTCGCTGGTTTATTGATGCCATTCGCCAGCGGCAGGATACGATGTATCGTACCATGTACGCGATTATGCAGTTGCAATACGATTTTTTCCTGACCGGTGATGATATGAAATTGCGGCCAATGATCTTGAAGGACGTAGCGGAAATTACCGGGCTTGATATTTCTACCGTCTCGCGGGTAGCAAATAGTAAATATGTACAAACGGAATTCGGAACTAAGCGATTAAAGGAGTTCTTCTCCGAAGGAATGCAAAATCAAGAAGGGGAAGAAGTGTCTACTTTAGAGATCAAAAAAATCTTGGAACAGATTGTAGACGAGGAAAATAAGCGGAAACCTTTTTCGGATGAGAAGCTGAAAAAAATGCTGGGAGAAAAAGGCTATAACATTGCGCGAAGAACAGTCGCAAAATACCGCGAACAACTGAATATACCAGTTGCTCGGCTGCGCAAACAACTGTGAAAAGGCACGCTTGATTCCCCCAAAAAAAAGTACTATCTTTGCACCACAAGTTTAGAAAATCCGAAAGAGGGAACTTTTGTTCCCTCTTTTTCATTTATGTGTATAGGACTACCAGAATTACGTGATCGAACAAAAGATAGAAGCGCTACTACAAGAAAAATTTCAGGAAGAAGACTTTCAGGACTGCTTTTTGATCGAAGTGAATCTGCATGCCAATAATAAACTAGAAGTTTTTCTAGATGCAGACTCCGGAATTACCTTTGCAAAATGCCAACGTCTCAGTCGTTATCTCGAAGGATTTATCGACGAAGAACAGTGGCTTGGCCCAAAATACGTACTCGAAGTATCCTCACCTGGGCTTTCTCGGCCGCTCAAATTGAAGCGGCAATACCTTAAGAATCAAGGACGGAAAGTAGAAGTAACCACAAAGAGTGGTGAAAAGCAAGTCGGGTTATTGCTAGAAATTGGCGAGGACGCAATTGTGCTCGAACAACAAATAAAGGAGAAGGTGGGTAAGAAGAATGTGAAAAAGACCATTCAAACCCCGATTCTCTTTTCAGATATTCAAAAGACCATCGTTAAAATACAGTTCTAGTGGTTGAAAGGCCTCTACACGAAACTGAAAAGTTGGTTTCCAAAAACTTTTTATCGCAATGATGAATCTCGTAGATACTTTTTCGGAATTTAAATCGATCAAGAATATCGATCGCCCAACTATGGTGCGGGTTTTAGAAGACGTATTCCGAACATTGATCCGGAAAAAATTCGGATCTGATGAAAACTTCAACGTCATTGTTAACACCCAACAAGGTGACTTGGAACTTTGGCGGGTGCGGGAGATTGTTCCCGATGGAGAGGTGATGGATGACCGAAGTCAAATATCTATCTCCGAAGCCTTTAGTATTGATGAAGATTATGAGATCGGTGAAGAATGCTACGAAAAACTAGAACTTGCATTCTTTGGACGCCGCGCCATTATGGCGGCTCGCCAGACGTTGATCTCCCGGATCATGGAACTCGAAAAGGATGAGATCTATCGCAAGTACCACGATCGGGTGGGCGAGATTGTATTGGGTGAAGTGCACCAAATCCTTAAGCGGGAAATCTTGATCCTCGATGATGCGACTAATAACGAATTGGTCTTGCCCCGTAACGAAATGATCCGCGGTGATTTCTTCCGTAAAGGCGATATGGTCCGCGGGGTGATCAAGAACGTAGAAATGAAAAATAATAATCCAGTAGTGGCGGTTTCTCGAACGGATTCTTCGTTCTTAGAAAAGCTACTCGAGCAGGAAGTTCCAGAGATCGAAGATGGCTTGATTACTGTGCGTAAAATCGTTCGCCTTCCAGGTGAAAGAGCCAAAGTGGCCGTAGAATCCTATGATGATCGGATTGATCCAGTAGGGGCCTGTGTAGGTATGAAAGGGTCCCGTATTCATGGGATCGTACGCGAATTACGCAACGAGAATATTGACATTGTAAACTTTACCAATAACGAAACGCTGTTTATCCAGCGGGCTTTGACCCCCGCCAAGGTATCCAGCATTTCTCTAGATACCGAAGGCAAACGAGCTTCCGTTTATCTAGAACCCGATCAGGTTTCCCTGGCCATCGGTAAAGGGGGTACCAATATTAAATTGGCTAGCCGTCTTACCGGATATGAGATCGATGTATTCCGAAACGTGGATGAAGTAGAGATCGACGACGTTGATCTAGATGAATTCTCGGATGAAATCGATAGCTGGGTAATCGATGCATTAAAGGAAATTGGATGTGATACGGCAAGAAGCGTACTCGAATTAAACGAAGCGGAGCTGTTACGCCGCACCGACTTAGAAGAAGAAACCATCAAAGCCGTGATGGATGTTCTTGCTTCTGAGTTCGAAGAATAGTACGAACTTATTGCGCTTTTTGACTTTGGTACTAAGTACCAAAGATCAGTATTCATCCTACCTTTTTCTTCCTAATCCAGGCTTGGTGGCTTCTCCGTCAACCTAACTGGATTAGGAAGGTCTTTTGATATTTTGTATCTTTTGGTAACGCACGGGATCAATCAGGGATTCGAGTATGCAGTTCGGCTTTCGATGCTGCCCAACCGAACAATCCCTCCTTATCTCCGCTCTACTCCAAAAGTCCAATAATAGTTTTTCTATCTTTGTGGCATAATTCAGGCCAGTAGGCTTGTTTTATCCCGAAGAGATCGAATTTTCGACTCAAACAGAGAACCCTTTCGCAGGGAAATCTCACAGATCTGAGAAAAAGTAACTGAATGGCGAAACGATTAGTTAAGGTAGCGAAAGAACTGAATGTAGGAACAGCCTCTATCGTCGAATATTTGACGAAGGAAGGTTTCTCCATTGAGAATAAGCCTACCGCTAAAATTTCGGAAGAAATGGAGAACTCACTCCTCAGGGAGTTCTCAAAGTCGATGGCTATCAAAGAAAAAGCTGATCAACTGGTAATCGGTACTCGCCCTTCTGGTCGTAAAGAAGAGGCTGAACACACCGAGTCCCCGATTCCTACTCCAGTACAAGAACCGGTGGTAGCGAAAACGACCGTGCCTGAGCCTCCTGCTCCCGAAACTCCACCGGTAGCACCGGCAGAGCCCAAGGAAGAGCCCGTTGCGAAAGAAGAAGAGGTTCCCACACCTCCCGCTCCGGTAGAGCCTAAAGAAGAGGAAGGTCGCCCAAAGGTGCAGTTGAAAATTAAAGGTAAAATCGACCTTGACGCAGCTAAAAAGCCAAAAGCCAAAGCTCCCGTCGAGAAAAAGGAAGAGGCTCCTAGCAAGAAAGAAGCTCCAAAGGAAGAACCGGTAGCTAAAAAGAAAACAGCACCGGCAGAGCCCAAAGAAAAAGCTGCTCCTCCTAAAGAAGAAGCTGCTAAAGAACCAACCGCTAAAAAAGAACCGGCTAAACCGGAAACCCCTAAAGAAGAGAAAACCGTTGAGGCCAAAGCAGAACCACCGAAAGAGAAAACGCCAGAGCAAGCTAATGCTCCAGAAAAAGCTGCCGGTGATGAACCGAAAGCACCCGCAGGTTCTGAATCAATTCGGGCTAAAACACCAGAGTTACGGGGATTAAAGATCCTAGGTAAAATTGATATCGATACCCGTACCAAGAAGAAAAAGAAAACAACTACCGATAAAAAAGACGATAAGAAAGGCCAAGGTGCTTCCGGTTCCAATAATAAGTCAGATAATAAATCGACTGGGGTAACCAAAAAAGAAGGAGAAGCCGGACGCCGCCGTCGTACTCGCCGCCGTGTACCAGCCAGTTCTGGGCCAGGACGGAGTAATAGTGGACCAGGGGGAGGTAATAACCGTCGCGGGGATAACCGCGGTCGAAATAACAATAACCGTGGCCGCGGCCGGGATGAAGTTCGTGAAGTCTCCCAAAAAGAGATCGACGAAAAGATCAAGGCTACCATGGCCCGAATCTCCGGGAAAGGAAGTAAGAAAAAACGCCAGAAACTGCGTCGGGACAACCGCGAACGCTTACGCGAACGCCAAGAACAACGCGAACAGGCAACTCAGAACGACAAGTTGCAGGTAACGGAGTTTATCTCCGTACAGGACTTGGCAAACCTGATGGATGTATCGGTCACTGAGGTGATTACAGTCTGTATGAACCTAGGAGTCATCGTATCCATTAATCAGCGTCTAGACGCTGAAATCATCGAATTGGTGGCTAGTGAATTCGAACACGAAGTAGAATTCATTTCGGCCGAAGAACAAGTAGAAGAGGAAGATGAGATCGTAGATGATCCAGAAGATCTTTCCCCACGAGCTCCGATCGTTACCGTAATGGGGCACGTTGACCACGGTAAGACATCTCTACTTGACTACATCCGAAACGCAAACGTTGCCGACGGGGAAGCTGGGGGTATCACCCAGCACATCGGTGCCTACGAAGTGAATGTAGGTGAGGACAGCAAACGGATTACCTTCCTAGATACCCCAGGTCACGAAGCCTTTACCGCGATGCGGGCTCGGGGAGCGAAAGTAACCGACGTTGCGATCATCATCATCGCTGCGGATGATCGAATCATGCCACAAACCAAGGAAGCCATCAGTCATGCCCAAGCAGCGGGTGTACCTATGGTTTTTGCGATTAACAAAGTAGATAAAGACGGTGCTCAGCCCGAGCGAATTAAGCAAGAGCTAGCTAGTATGAATTTACTAGTGGAAGAATGGGGGGGGGATTACCAATCCCAGGATATCTCTGCGAAAACGGGTCTCGGTATTGATGAGCTCCTTGAAAAAATATTATTAGTAGCTGAACTTCAAGAATTGCAAGCGAACCCAGACCGCCGAGCCATCGGTACTATTCTGGAAGCTTCTCTTGATAAAGGTCGTGGGTACGTTACCAAAGCACTGGTGCAAACGGGTACCCTGGAGATTGGTGATCCCATTGTGGCCGGAGAACACTCCGGTAAAGTCAAGGCGATGTTTAATGAACGCGGTAAGCGGATCAAAATCGCTGGGCCCTCTACACCGGTACTCGTACTGGGGCTGAGCGGGGCACCACAAGCGGGTGAGCGTTTTAAAGAAATGGAATCCGAACCAGAAGCACGAGGAATTGCGAACAAGCGGGCACAGATTGCTCGAGAGCAAGCCAACCGGGCCGCGAAACGGATTAGTTTGGACGAAATCGGTCGTCGTTTGGCACTTGGCTCCTTTAAAGAGCTTAATCTGATTGTAAAAGGAGACGTGGATGGATCTGTAGAAGCCCTTTCCGACTCCTTGATTAAATTGTCGCAAGAATCCGTTCAGGTAAATGTAATCCACAAAGCCGTTGGTCAAATTATTGAATCTGATATTCTTTTGGCTTCTGCCTCTGATGCGATTATTATTGGTTTCCAGGTTCGCCCATCCGTCGGTGCTCGGAAACTGGCTGAACAAGAAGGGGTTCAGGTGAAAACATACTCGATTATCTACGAAGCGATCGAAGAGATCAAATTGGCGATCGAGGGTATGCTAGAACCAACCAAAGAAGAAAAGATTACCGCCAACGTCGAAGTTCGCGAAGTATACAAAATCTCCAAAGTGGGAACAGTTGCTGGTTGCCAAGTGACCGACGGAAAGATTACCCGCAACTCCAACGTCCGCTTGATTCGCGATGGTATCGTAGTATACCCAACGCGTGAAGGGGTAGCTGGAGAGCTCTCTTCCTTGCGTCGCTTCAAAGATGATGTCAAAGAAGTGAAGAATGGTATGGAGTGTGGTCTTACGATCAAGAATTACAATGATATCAAAGCGGGTGATGTAGTCGAAGCCTACGAAATCATTGAGATTAAACAACGATTGGAGATTTAAAACTCCCGCGAAGCGGTAATACTTAAGCAATCCCCTCATGATTCTTAAACCCGAACAGCATCATACGGTACTTCGGTACGGTATGATGCTGTTCTGTTTCTTCCTCCCTCTTGCCCCTCGGGTAGCCGTGTACCTTTCGGTCGCCATTTTCATCAGTTGGTTACTTACGAAGCAGCTCGGTAAACGTATTCAACGAATGGTTCGCTTACTGCCACTCTTGTTTGTTACTTTCTTTGTATTGTACCTGGGGGGGATGTTATACACCGAAGATGTAGCCATGGGCTGGTCAGTGGTTGAGCGTAAGCTGTCGTTTCTGATCTTCCCCTTGCTCTTTTTCACCGCCGAGCGCATACACAAGGAAGAATGCCGACGCAGCCTTGATCTCTTTTTACTAGGCTGTACTGTAGCTTCTCTATACTGCTTGGGGAATGCCATCTGGGAACTAATAAATACGGGTGACAATAATTTCTTTTATAAAGACTTAGGGGCGTATCTAAAATTCCACCCCACCTACTTCGCTATGTATATTGGCTTTTGCCTCTTCCTGATTCTGCGGAGAATCTTTTTTGAATGGTACGAAATTCGCCCACGCTTACGCTGGATATAATTGGGCTTAGTCCCTTATTTCGCGATCTTCCTGGTACTACTTTCGGCCAGAATGCAGCTGTTGATCCTAGCCCTATTACTTTCCATTAGCCTAATCTTTTGGATGTACCAACAACGGCAACTACTCAAAGGCTTGATGGTGGCAGGTAGTATGGCCATTCTTGCCGGAGTATTTTTCCTGGCCGTTCCATCAACCAGTTACCGATTTAAAGCGCTAGTAGAGAAAATCCGTAGTGGGGAGACAGCAAATATTCGTATTGACATCTGGCAGGCTGCCTGGCCAGTAGTGGAAGAAAGTTGGTCGAAAGGATTGGGTACCGGTGATGTGCAAATGGGTTTAGACAAAGCGTATGTAGCTGTAGATTTAGAAGTCGCCCTGAATAAACACCTGAATGCACACAACCAATACTTACAAACCACCTTGGCACTCGGAATCCTAGGATTAGGCGTTTGGATCTTCTTACTATTCCAGTCTTTTTTAGCAGCTTACCGAACGCACTTTTACCTGCTACAATGGTTCTTGTGGCTATTTACACTTTCTTGTCTGACGGAAAGTATGTTAGAAACACAGCGGGGTATTCTATTTTTCGGATTCATTGGCACTATGCTCATTGCGTATCATCCTCCTTATGAACAACCCTTTAGTTGGCCGAATCGGTCGAAAGAGCAAAGGCAAGAACGACGTTTAGCCAGAAAAAATAGAAGACACCGTTAAACCCTCGGAGACTCTAACCGTCTATGCACTGGTATGAAGCCAGAATGCCATGGGGACCAACTTAGTTCGGGTATACTTCCGCAGCGGCAAAGCAGTAAATCACGCAATTTGAAAGCACCAAAACAGGAAATAGCGGACGAAGCTATTCTACACTACCTTCAGGTAAGTGGAGATGCAGACCGTGGATTTTTACTCTTGATGGAGAAATATCAAGAACGCCTGTATTGGCATATTCGTCGTTTGGTAATTGAGCATGAAGATGCCAATGACGTACTACAGAATTGTTTGGTGAAAGTATTTCGCAATATCCAACGGTTTGAAGGGAAATCTAAATTGTACACTTGGTTATACCGTATCGCTACCAATGAAGCGATTACATATCTGCAAAAACAAAAAAAAAGGAAAACAGATTCGATACATGATGAAGAATCTCATTTAGAAAATCAGCTAAAAGCGGATTCGTACTTCGATGGAGATCAAGCAGCTATTCAATTGCAAAAGGCTTTGACTACTTTGCCAGAAAAGCAGCGTTTGGTATTCCAACTACGGTATTTTGAAGAACGTCCGTACCAGGAAATCTCAGATATGCTGGACACTTCGGTAGGGGCTTTAAAAGCGTCTTACCACCATGCCGTGAAAAAAATAGAAAAGTATGTACGTCAATCGGAATCCTTTTTGGATTGACGGTAACAATAGGATAGAAGATGGAAAAAGAAAAAGATCGGATTATCAAAGAACTCGAAGGGCTCAACTCCTCTTTAGCTAAATGGAAGCAAAGTGGAAAAGAAGAAGGCTTTCAAGTACCGGGAGGTTATTTTGCCCAGCTGCAAAAGGACCTGAAAGCCAAGTTGGAAGAGCCAGCTCCGGCTGAAAAGCCAAGAACTAAGTTGATCCCACTTCGGTCTCGACGGTTGTTATCGGTGGCCGCTTCGGTCCTCGTATTATTAGTAGCAGGGACTTTTTGGTGGCAAATGTCTTCTCCATCCGCTATGGCCGACCCCTCCAATATAGAGCTGGCGGACTATGTACAGGCAAATCTAGATGATTTTGAATTGGAGTTGTTAACGAAGTACGTAGTCGCAGATGAGGAAACGAACTTGGACTTTCTTCCTGTCGAGGATCCGCTTGAAAAGGAGGAAATGGATCAACTGATCGATGATCTGATGGAAGAAATGGATTGGTCTGAATTAGAAGAACTCTTATAGTGTAGTAGAAATAATAGAACGTATTTAGTATGAGATCGAGCATAGATTTTAAAAGAACTGCCGAATCTTAAAAACCAACGTAAATAAAGAAACCTGCATGAAACGAATTGCAATATTAATTGGCTTGATTTGGATTATTGTATCCACGAGTCAAGCCCAACGCCCCATTCAAGAACGCGTGGAGGCAATGCGTTCTGCCTATATCACGGACTACTTACAGCTGAGTACCGAAGAGGCGCAAATTTTCTGGCCGATATATAACGAGTACAAAGCCAGTGAAAAAACGATCCGGAAGGAGTACCGAGTCAACGGTGATATTCGGATGATGTCCGATCAAGAAGCCGAGCAAGTTGTCTTGCGAGGCTTTGAACGCGAGGAGTAGTGCGATCTTACGAATGGGTACCGCCTGTTGCAGACGCTGGTAATACTCCTTTCGTAAGTCAAGTAACTTCTCCTCGCGTTCAAAGCCTCGCAAGACAACTTGCTCGGCTTCTTGATCGGACATCATCCGAATATCACCGTTGACTCGGTACTCCTTCCGGATCGTTTTTTCACTGGC
>JBCDIO010000036.1:0-12147 GCA_038748815.1 Bacteroidota bacterium | reverse complement strand
TTTTTCAAAAATAGTGGTAATCCCTAGCAACATCAGGAAATTATACACCGCATCTTCCATTGGAATGGAACCAATTCGAATCCCCCAAAACTCTTCCGGATGGTACAAAACAACTGGTTCTGCCGTAAAACCACCCGTCAAAGCGCCATCCACTAAGGTAAAGGGAATCCATACAATTAAATACGCAAAGTAGAATCGAGCCCGATAGGGCTTTTGTACATATAAATAGTGAATCGCTAAGGCACCGCCAGTAAGCAAAAAGGTGGTGGAAGTGTAAGTAGCTTCCCAACTAATCAAACCAAAGACAAAACAGCCAATCACCAACGCAGGGGTGAGCACTTTTTCAATAGATCCAAACAAATCTGGTTTGACATAGTAGTTCAGACATTCATACACAAACAAGCACGCATATGGTACGGTAAAGAAGAATAACCATTCTTCAATGGGTAATCCAAAAAGTCGTACGCCCAAAAAGTACGATTCGTTAAAGCCCCATACCCTCCATTCTGTAAAGAAGACATCCCAGACTATAAAGGCCGTAGCCACTACCGCAATTCCTGGAAACAAGTATTTCCACTTCCGATAAAAATGGACCCGGCGATCAAAGCTCAATGCTAAAACCGGGATCATAGTAAATATGTGGAGGTACATATACAGCCAAGAGGTCTCCAAAAAACCCTGGGGTTCCATAAATCGGGGCACCTCGTACATGAAAGCTACTTCCGAAATGGAGCGGGTTGCCCATAAATAGCCTACTAAAGCCAATGTTAGTCCCGTTATAATCCAGGCATATAGTGGATTACGATCCGGTCTTACTTGCACCGGCTCCAGAGTGGGTTGCATCAAAGGCTTGTTCATAGAAGATTGAGACTATTTCGTAAGGCTGAACTAAATAACAAAGCTACCTTGCGGCTATCCGGAACCCGAATCCGCTCTTCTTTAACACGAGCGGGGCTCGAGCTTTTGATTTTCTGAAATAACTTGGTGTAATATACGTAGGCTAGGTAAACTCCAAAACGGGCTCCCTTGGGCAAACGCACGATCCCTAAATAAGCATCGTCGAAATCCTTCTTAATATCTGCCTCAATGGCATCTTTATCCTCCTGAGTAAACATGCGGAAATCGACCCCTGGGAAATAAACTCGGCCCCGCTCGTCGAAATCACTCTTCATATCCCGCAAGAAATTGATCTTTTGGAAAGCAGATCCCAAACTACAAGCTGGTTCTTTCAACGATTCGTACAAATCTTTATTCCCTTCGCAGAAAACACGCAGGCACATCAGTCCAACTACTTCGGCCGAGCCGTAGATATATTGCTTATACAGGCTGTCTTCGTACTTGGTATAGTCCAGATCCATGGCCATGCTGTCCAAAAAAGCGTCGATTAACTCTTGCTCGATTTGGTACTGATGCACCGCCTCCTGAAAAGCGTGCAGTACCGGATTTAAAGAAATCCGTTCTTCGATGGCTTTGTAGGTATCTTCCCGAAAACGCTGTAGTAATTCCGCTTTGGGGTAATCGTGAAAGGTATCTACGATTTCATCTGCGAACCGTACAAATCCGTAAACGGCGTAAATGGGGGTCCGAAAGCGGGGGTCAAAAGCTTTGATTCCCATCGAAAAGGAGGTGCTGTACCGGTTGGTAATCAACTGGCTGCATTCGTTGCACACATCATTATACAATTTGAGCATGGCAGAGCAAGTTTTTTCCGTCAATTAGGTTCGTTCACAATGTTTAGTTGCGGGCAATCTCTTCCGCTACTACTTGTCCGGAAATCAAGCTTGGTGGTACACCTGGTCCGGGGGTTGTCAGCTGTCCAGTGTAGAATAGATTTTTCACTTTCGCGCTGCGTAGCTTTGGTTTTAAGAATGCCGTCTGTAACAGGGTATTGGCTAGACCGTAAGCATTGCCTTTGAAGGCATGGTAATCCTGAATGAAATCACGGTGTGCATATGACCGCTTGTATATTACATGCTTACGAATTTCTTGATCGGTTAGATCTTCGAGGCGGTCCATAATTAGTTCGTAATACTGTTCGCGTATTTCTTCCCGATCTTCCATACCCGGTGCCACTGGCATCAGAATAAAGACATTTTCGTACCCTTCTGGCGCTATATTCGGATCGGTATGTGATGGCATACACACGTAGAAAAGAGGCTTCGAAGGCCACTTGGGATCTTCGTAAATCTCCACCGCATGTTGCGTGAAATCTTGATCAAAGAATAAATTATGGTGTAAGAGATTTTTTAGTCGCTTATTAACCCCCAAATAGAACAGTAGCGAAGAAGGCGCCATAGTGCGACGTTCCCAGTATTGTTGATTATATTTTCGACTACGTTCTGGTAAGAGACGTTGTTCTACGTGGTGATAATCGGCACCCCCGACTACGATGTCAATTGGATATTCTCCTTGCCCCGTCATGATTTTGGTGGCGTGCCCATTCGGAACGTAGATCTGCTTCACTTCTTGTCCAAGTTCAAAACCCACCCCTTTCTCTTTGGCTAGGCTAACCATCCCTTCAACAATCTTGTGCATACCTCCCATTGGATACCAAGTACCCCCTACCATATCGGCGTAATTCATCAAACTGTATAAAGCGGGGGTATTCTCAGGAGTTGCGCCCAGAAATAGGACCGGAAACTCAAGCAGCTCAACTAACTTTGGATTTTTGAACAGACTGCGAATATGCTTTGATACAGACGTAAACATTTGCAGCTTGAAGAGGCTTTTCAGGATACGTAGGTCCGCAAACTCGAAGATGCTATTACTGGGTTTGAACACAAATTCGTCCATCCCCACCTGGTATTTGTAGGCAGCTTCACTCAGGAATTTTCGGAGTTTAACTGCGGAGCCGGGCTCGTAGCGCTCGAACATCGCTTCTAAGGCATCTTGCCCAGCTGGCACCTCCATCACATCGTCTTTACCAAAATAAATTTGGTAAGACGGATCGAGTCGCTTCAGATCGTAATAATCCGCAGCCGATTTACCAAACCGGTTGAAGTACTTCTCGAAGACTTCTGGCATCCAATACCAAGAAGGCCCCATGTCAAACATAAAACCCTCGGCCTCGAACTTTCTAGCCCGCCCACCTGGAATCTGATTCTTCTCGAAAACAGTAACGTCGAATCCTTGGTCAGCTAGACAAGTGGCTGCCGAGAGGCCTGCGAATCCGGAACCGATAACACCTACTCTTTTTTTTCCCAAAATCCTGTTTTTGCTTTGTGAGTATAGAACAGAGTAGGTAACAGCAATTCAGGATGTTTGTTTAAGGAGCTAGGGGCTTAAAGGTCTATTTTCCTAAACAAAAAAATCCCTCTTCTGCCGAGGCAGAAGAGGGATCAATGGTTCAATTGCTCCGAAGAGCAGGTATCTAGATACGTTTTATTTCTCTTCTTCGTCTTCGTTCCCTAGTTGCTCTTTCAATTGAGAGAATACATCTAGGTCGCCCAGTGTTGAGCGCTCGATAGCTCCTTGTTGTTTCTTAACCGCTTTCCGTGTTTGCTGACGTTCTTCGTTGCGCTCACGACGTACCTCTTCATCCGCTTCGCGACGGATATCTTCTAGGTAACGTAGGTGAGAAACGAGGATTCGCTTGTCGTCGCGGTTAAACTCGATCACTTTTACCGTGATGGTTTCTTCCACTTCAGCTACGGTATTGTCTTCTTTGCGGATATGCTTGATCGGTGCGTAGGCTTCCAATCCGTATGGCAACTGAACGATCGCGCCGCGGTCGTCTTTGCGCAGAATGGTTGCTTCGTGGTAAGATCCTACAGGGAATACATTCTCGAAAGTATCCCATGGATTCTCTTCGATCTGCTTGTGTCCCAAAGAAAGTTTCCGGTTGTCTTTATTGATTTCCAAGATCACAATCTCGATGGTATTACCCACTTTTGTGAACTCAGATGGGTGTGAGTAGCGCTTGGTCCAGCTCAAGTCGGAAATGTGAACCATACCACCGATTCCTTCTTCAAGCTCTACGAATACACCGTAAGGAGTGAGGTTTTTCACCTCTCCAGAATGGCGGCTGCCTTCTGGGAAACGGTCTTCGATATCGCTCCAAGGATCCTTGGATAGCTGCTTTACACTGAGAGACATCTTGCGATCTTCGCGGTCGATAGTTACCACTTTCGCATCCAACTCTTGTCCAATTTTGAAGTATTCACGCGCATTGACCGGCTGGTTGCTCCAAGTAACTTCCGAAACGTGGATCAAACCTTCTACACCTGGACGGATTTCCAAGAATGCACCGTAGTCTTCGATGTTGACGATACGTCCTTTGACCACTGCTCCTTCTTTGATCTCTTCGTCCAATACTTCCCACGGGTGTGGTTGTAGTTGCTTCAGACCCAAAGAAATTCGCTTCTTGTTCTCGTCGAAGTCTAGAACTACTACGTTGATCTTCTGATTCAACTGTAGGATTTCGCTTGGGTGGCTAATCCGACCCCAAGAGATATCGGTAATGTAAAGGAGACCATCGACACCCCCCAGATCCAAGAAGGCCCCGAAATCGGTGATGTTTTTGACCAATCCTTCCAGTACTTGTCCTTTTTCCAAACCGGCGATGATCTGCTCGCGTTGCTCCGCTAAGTCACTTTCAATAAGTGCTTTGTGAGAAACGACGGCGTTTTTGATCTGCTCGTTGATCTTCACCACTTTGAATTCCATTGTCTTACCAACGTACTGATCGTAATCGATAATAGGCTTAATATCAATCTGCGAACCTGGCAAGAAGGTTTCCAAACCACCACAATCGGCGATTAAACCACCCTTGGTCTTACTCACGACCACCCCTTTAATCACGGTGCCGTTGGCGTACGAATCTTTAATATCTTCCCAAGCGCGTAGCAACTTCGCTTTCCGGCGAGAAATCACTAGTTGTCCACGCTCGTCTTCTTGACGTTCAATGTAGACTTCCACAGAATCACCCACCGCCAAATCTGGCATGTCGCGGAATTCTGAAGTAGAGATCAAACCATCTGATTTGTAACCGATGTCTAGAACAACATCTCCACCACTGATGGAGGTTACTTTCCCTTTTACCAACTCATTGTCAGAAAGGGCAGTCATGGTTGATTCGTACTCTGTTAGGTACGTATCGATCTGATCTTGAGAATAAGGAAGTTCCTTTTTAGAAAGAGTCCAGTCGAATTCGTCGTGTGGCCCTTGGTTTGCATTTGGGTTGTCGCCAAGGTTATCCAAACCATCGTCCTCGTCTTCCTCTTCTTCTTGTGCAGTAGCTTCTGCTACCGGAGCAGCAGCTTCTTCTTCAGCAGGAGCCTCTTCTTTGGTCTCCTCTGCGGCGGTTTCTTCTACCGCTGGTGTGGTTTCTTCGGTTGGCTGCTCTTCTGGAGCATTTTCCAACTCATTTTTTTCTTCTTCTAGCATTGAAAGAATGCTTTTATGGTTAAACAATAGATTTTTGCCGCGCAAAGGTACGATAAATTCTGTGGTAAGCAAACAAAAAAGATTGCTACCAAAGGCTGACTTGGGAAGGACATTTGGAATTTGAATCCCTTTGGTATATTCGCCGCAAAAAAAATTGAGCGAACAAAACAAAACGAACGGACTTCTCTGGGTGACCCTGGCGTATATACTTGCTTTTGGACTCGGCCTAGCCGGTGGATATTGGAGCGAGCTTCAGGGCCATCATCCACTGGTGGTAGTAGCAATTGCAGACTTAATCGGCACTATTGTCATCTTCATTATCTCTTTTCTTACTAGGAATTCAAGCTTTTACGACCCTTATTGGAGTGTCATTCCTCCGGCCATTGCGATCTATTTCGCCTTCTTAGGAGCCGAACAAGGTGCTGACTTCTGGCGGATCATCCTTTTAAATTCCGTCATCGGGTTCTGGGCCGTCCGACTTACCCTAAACTGGGTGCGGAGCTGGGATGGTATTCACCATGAGGATTGGCGATACATTCACCTTAGAAATAAAACAGGTGTTTTCTATTGGCTCGTGAGCTTTTCGGGTATTCACCTTTTCCCAACCATCATGGTTTACTTGGCTTGTTTACCCATGTATCCGGCACTAGCTATTGCTGGTGAGGCCTTCGGTTGGATAGACATTCTGGCCTTTGTATTGGGTATCATTGGAGTCCTATTCGAATGGATTGGGGACGAACAACTCTACCGTTTCCGCCAATCGAATCCAAGTGGAAAAAGTATCAAAGTAGGGCTCTGGAAATATACCCGACACCCCAATTACTTTGGGGAGATCACGGTGTGGCTTAGCATGCTTCTGTTTGGCATGGCTGCTAACCCAAGTTACTACTGGACCGGGGTAGGCTACGTGGCTATATGGGCTATGTTCCGTTTCATCACCCTGCCCATGATGGAAAACCGACAGTTAAAACGACGGCCGGACTATCAAGAAATCCGGAATACGGTCTCCGTATTATTTCCTTGGTTTCCAAAGAAGGGATAATCAGGAGCGCATTAAAAAAGTTCGCCCCGAGTTTTCGGAGCGAACTTTTTGATTAGCGAATATGCTTTATGAAGTGGACTACTCAACAATCGACGTGACTCGATCTATCTGTAGCGTCGTGAAGATGCCCGTCGCATTTGCATCTCCTTCGATATTACTAATGATACCTCCCGGTTGGGCAAAAGGATTACCATTCGAAAAGATAGCTCCTTGCACACTGTTGTAAAAGTCGTAATATTCTGGCGTGATGTGAATCAGGGTATTAATCAAAGTGTCCCCGACTTCGAAGTCCGGTGCCGTTCCTACCACAATGGTACTAGTCTCAACTACTCGGTCCGAAAAGACAAAGTCAGAATATAAACTATCCAAGGTAGCCCGGTGGATCATAAACCGGTAGAAGTTATCCGACTCCCGAAATTCATCTTCGAAGTACGTTAATGCAGTCACCGAGGAATCTGCGGTGTTGTTTCCATCAAAGATGATACTATCCAAGCCGATGGGGGCTAGTAAACGCGTGGTAGCCGTTGCTGTTTGACCTCCCGAGGTAATGATTTCTAACTCGAAATCATTGTCAAAATCTTCGGGCATCGTTTCGGTAGATCCGTAATTGAAAACTTGCAGTGTAAAAGGATTGAAGAATAGACCGTTTTCCAATTCGTAACGATTTCCGTTGTGCAGAATCGCTACTCCTGCGTCATCCACTAAGATCTGCTCCAGAAATTCGTCATTCTCGGTCGGGAAAGGATCAAAATACCCAGCACTTTGTGTCAGTAATAAGGTAAACGGCTCACCCGGTTGGAGGTAGGATTCTACCACTAGCTGAGATTCGTAAACCGGTAATTCTAAATCAATTTCCTGTTCAAGGTTACAAGCTCCGACGGCCAGTACCAGCAAAGCCCAAAGGCTATTTTTATAGATTGATCGCATGCTATGTTTCATTGGGTCGATATTAAAATTTAAAGTTCCAAGTGATGGAAGGAAGAATGGGGAAAAGGGAAACCTGCTTGGCAGTGATCTTTTCCGGAATCTCAATTGGCAAACCATTATCGTCTTCCGCTTCCCGGAATTCCGGTTCTAGGAATACGAAGAATGCATTCCGGCGATCGTAGGCATTGATCACATTAAAGGTTAAATCACTCTCTCCCCATTTCGGGAAGAATTTTAGCACCAAGCCCAAGTCTAAGCGGTGGAAATCCGCTAGCCGCACACTGTTCCGATCACTGTAAATAGGAACAACGGCGGAGAACTGCCCTCCTTGAATATCCTGGTACGTAAAGCGTCCACTTGGCAACCAAGTCAGGTCACCAGAACCATAGATCCAAGAAGCCGTAGCGGTCAATCGGCGATTGATCTCATAAACGGCTACGACAGAAAGGTCATGGCGGCGATCGTACCGGGGTGAGAAGTAGGCTAAACCACCCTGAAACTGAGCGGATGGATCGACTGGCTCAAATTCTCCGCGGCGAATTAACTGCAGGGTATAACCGACCCAACCCGTCAAACGACCTTCCTTTTTTTCTAGACTTACCTCCATACCGTAGGCAAATCCTTTACCAATGGCAAATTCCTCCTCGAGGTTATCATTGGCAAATAATTCAGCCCAATCCACAAAATCGACTTGATTGTCTAGCCACTTGTAGAAGTACTCATTGGTTAGAAAGTACTTATCGCCCAGCAACAAGGAGAAACCGGCGGCCACCTGATCCGACGTTTGCGGTCTGATCCGTTCGGTAGATGGATACCAAACGTCCGTTGGTAAAGAAACCCCAGAGCTGGAAACTAAGTGCAGGTACTGATACATTCTGGCATAACTGGCCTTCAGGGTCATTTTATCACTCAGTAAATAGCGCGAAGCAAACCGTGGTTCAATCCCTGTATAGAATACTCCGTCATTAGAGAACCCGCTAAAGCGGATCCCTCCATTAATACGGAGCTTATCCGTTGCGGTCCACTCGTCTCCAACGTAGGCTCCAAGCTCTACCCCATCAAAGTCCTGCCCGGCTTCGAAGGCGATATCGCCATCGTCGCTCCCTGCTTGCAGGCGGCCAACCGTAAACTGATGGTAAGTAGCCCCTAATCCAAAGCGTAAAGTGTGTTTATTATTAACGGCGTAGTAGAAGTCGGATTTCAAATTAGCATCACGGATTCGGGATCCCACTTCAAAAGAGAATCCAGTCACCGTATTCACAATACTATATTCGTAGTCAGAATAAGTAAAGGTGGTATTGGCAAATAATTTTGGATTGAATTGGTGATTCCAGCGGGCGGTTCCCGTCGCATTTCCCCAATCGAATTGGAAGTTGAAAAAGTCGTCATTAAAACCAAAGACATCTCTTCCGAAATAACCACTCAGAAACAAGCGATCTTTTTCTCCAAGTTGGAAATTCACCTTGGTATTCAAATCGTAGAAATAGTAATCGGGGATTTGATTAAAGTCCTCGTTTTCGGAGTTTGCGTTATTGATCCCACGGGTAATCAGATCGAAGTAGGTGCGTCGGCCCGAGACAATGAAACTTGATTTTCCTTTCTGGATTGGTCCTTCTAGGGTCAAGCGGGAGGAGATTAGTCCAAGTCCGCCGGTACCAGAGAATTTTTTATTATTTCCTTCCTTCAGTTTGACATCGATCACCGAAGAAAGTCGTCCGCCGTACTGAGCGGGGAATCCCCCCTTGTATAGTTTTAAGTCCTTGACCGCATCGGTATTGAAGGTACTGAAGAAGCCAAATAGGTGGCTCGCATTGTAGACTAAAGCTTCGTCTAATAAGATTAGATTCTGGTCCGATCCACCTCCTCGGACAAATAAACCGGTGGTTCCTTCTGAGCCTGAGGGAATACCCGGTTTCAACTGGATGGTTTTGATGATATCACTTTCTCCCAGGAGCACCGGAATCAACTTAGCTTCCTTGGTAGTGATGGCTTCCACACTCATTTCGGTAGAAGTCAATTGCTCTTGAAAAGAGTTGGCTTTGACGACGACCTCTTCGAGCTTAATTCCAGAACCAAGCTCAATGCTTAACTGTTGATCAGATCGAAGGGGAATGGTCCGAAGTTCGTTAGAGAAACCTACGTAGGAAAATTCAAGGGTCACCGAGTCAGCAGCTGGCAGGGTGATGGAATAAAAGCCGTATTCATTCGTGACGGTCCCTTCCCCCGAAGAAGGGATAAATACCGTTGCTCCAATCAGGGTTTCACCGGTTTCAGCGTCCGCGATGGAGCCGCTGACGGTGAATTTGTCTTGCGCGAAACTATTGACTCCAATCAAGAGGAAGAGCCAAATAATCCAAGGATTTTTCTGCATGGTAAAAAATTCTTTTTTGTAGTAGATTGTTTTGTATAAAGATTTGGTTTTCAATTGGTAAACGTTCCTGCGAAGATGTGAAACTCCACGACGAACCGCCTATATTTTTCTACCAATCCCCCGATTTTAACAATCAATCGTAGAATACCGCAAGGGAAACAACAAGCTGCTTCTTTGGTTGTACCCAATTTGCCTTGAAAGCACTTTTCGTAATATCTGACACTCTTTTAGGTAAACTCAACTTAAGGAGAGATACGATCAAAGCCCGTCTTTATTGCGACAATAGCAACAAGATGAACAATCCTGAATGGTCAAGAATATTAATTGCTAGAGAATGGCGATGAGAAAGAAAGGCTGAGATGCTAATTTTGGATCATATCTGCGACCAATGGAAAGACTGGGATTTTGGCCCGGAAAGACTCATTATTTGGCAAGCTAATCATATCGAAATAACCAGACATGTGACCAATCGGTGTAGTAATGGGGCTCCACGAGCGGTACGTATGCGATTCTCCGGGTTGAAGGATAGGTTGTTTGCCAACCACACCTTCTCCACGCACCTCTTTGGTGCGGCCACTACTATCCCAAATAAACCATTCTCTGCTGATCAGCTGCACCGGTTCACTACGCTTATTATGGATCGTCACTTCGTAGATATGTACATACTGCCCCATTGCTGGCCGAGAATGCAGCTTTTGGTATAAAGAACTAACTGTGATGCGAATTCCGTTGGAAGTATGCGTTTCCATGACTCATTGAATGCTTCGAATAAGTAGAAACAATCCACTTTTTCTACTTTATAAAGGATAATATCATTTCTTCGGCTTGTTTGAGAGTAGTTTCTAGGTCGTCATTGATCAAAACTCGATCACAAGAAGGTGCGAAGCTCAGTTCTTCAGCGGCCTTGGCAATCCGCTTTTTAAAGCTAGCTTCATCCTCTGTCTGACGGCCGCGAAGACGAATTTCTAATGCTTCGAGGCTTGGAGGCTGCACAAAAACCACCAGTGCCTGCGTACCATAAACCTTTTTTAGGTGGAGTGCTCCCTGCACATCAATATCGAATAGTATATGCTTCCCCTCTGCCCATAGCCGCTGAATTTCCTGCTTTAGTGTCCCATAGTATTGCCCTTGATAAACTTCCTCCCATTCGGCAAAGGCCTCTCTATCGATCGCTTGGCGAAATTCTTCTACCGATAAGAAGTAGTAATCTTTACCGTGTTTTTCACCGGGACGTTGAGCTCGACTGGTAGCGGATACCGAGAAGGCTAGTTGGTCAAATTTTTGCAGAAGATATCTGACGATCGTAGTTTTTCCGGCTCCTGAAGGTGCGGTAAAAATGATCAATTTTCCAGAAGGTGATTCCATGTAATTGGTACAATTGGGCTACAAAAATGGTTGGTATGGATTAAACCAGATTTGCAACCTGCTCTTTGATCTTTTCCAATTCGTCCTTCATATTGACGACAATACGTTGAATTTCGGAGGAATACCCTTTAGCTCCCAGGGTATTGATTTCCCGACCGATTTCCTGTGAGATAAAACTCAGCTTGCGTCCTTTTTGGGTACTATTGTCTTCGAGTTGTTGTAAAAAGTATTTGCAGTGTTGGCCTAACCGAACTTTCTCCTCGGTGATATCAATTTTCTCTAGGTAGAAAAGGACTTCTTGTTCAAAACGATTTTCGTCCACATTCTCTTTCCCCATAAACTCCTGTAGATTTTGTTGCATCCGGGCGCGGAGTTTGCCAATCCGCTCTTTTTCAAAGGGGTCTACCTTCTCCAATAGGGAAGCAATGGTTTGAACCCGCATGGAGAGGTCTTCGGCCATAGCTTTACCTTCCGTGGTACGAAAGTCGGTGAAATTACGGATCGCGTCCCGTACGACACTCAGTACATCCTGCCATTCCTTTTCGTCTATTTCCGAAGAATGGGAGGCAATGACATTAGGGATTTTAAGAATAGCTTGCACAAAATCACCATTCTCTATTTTTAGCTCTTCCTTGAGTAAGGAAAGTTGGCGATAGTAGCGGCGAAACAACGCTTCATTGAGACCATATTCATCTTCTCCGCTTAACGATTGGATTTCGATACCTAGGTCAATCTTTCCTCGTTCCACCAGACCGACGATGAGTTTGCGTAATTCGATTTCTTTTTCTCGGTAGAGTGCCGGGATTTTGAACCGTACATCGGTAAACTTACTGTTGAGGGAGCGAATTTCTACGGTAATGGTTCGGTCGCCAAACGTTGAAGTGGCCCGACCGTATCCCGTCATGGATAGTAACATAAAAGCGATCCTTGAATTGTGAGCTTGTTATGAATCCTGATTGGGGGGTCACGGTTCGAAGCAAACTCCAAATAGCGAAAAAATAGAAGCCGGCTTTAGGGTTCGGGTGGCCGACTAAGAGGTTATGGCTGCAAATATAAG
>JBCDIO010000035.1:0-12177 GCA_038748815.1 Bacteroidota bacterium | reverse complement strand
CGTTCGCACAAATAGTCCAAATTGCATGCTTTTAGTCCAAAAAACCCTGGTTTCTTACCTTTTACATTCCTTCAAAAAAAAAGAGTGTAACTTCAGAATTTATCTGCCAATTAAGGCAGGTCCGTCTACGACCCCGAGGCCTCGGGGGTAGACGGATATCAAATCATGCATTTCCCCAAAAAAAACGAATCCAATACTATTCTTACTGCTGGAAAAGCCAAAACCATTTCGATGCTGGTATATTCTCCAGACTTTAGAGACTGTTCCATAATGGGTTTGCTGGGAAAGAGGCGCTCAGTACTTCATACCCTATATTTCTAACCTTTTTGAAGGGTTCCTTTACACAGCTTTCGGTAGGTGCTCGCCTTTGTAGCTCCATCTACGCGCCCTGTACACCTTGATCTAAAAAAAAATGCCTCGGTCAAAATATTCATCTACGTAGATTACGAAGTACTAAGGGTAGTCAGGATTCCGAGTAAAAATCCTACCTTTCTTAAAAAGAATATTAGTATGCCCTATATCCAAATTATCCAACCCGAAGAGGCCGAAGGCCAACTACAGGAGATCTATGCTGATCTCATCAAAAGCCGCGGTAAAGTCGCTGACGTGTACAAGATTCAAAGCCTCAATCCACCTTCTTTATTGGCGCACTTGGAGATTTACATGAAGATCATGTTTGGTAAGTCGCCTCTGCGTCGCTACCAACGAGAAATGATGGCGGTCGTTGTCTCCAACACCAACCAATGCCCCTACTGTATTACCCACCACGCGGAAGCTCTCAAGTTTTTCTGGAAAGATGAACAACGGGTTGCTCAACTCATTGAAGATTATACCCAATTAGACCTATCACCTACGGATCTGCAGCTTTGTCAGCTGGCCCAGAAACTAACCCTACAACCAAACTTCGAAGGGAAACAAGCCTTGCTCGATGATCTACGGTCAACGGGGCTCGAAGATCGAGCCTTATTAGACGCCACCTTGGTAATCGCCTACTTCAATTTTGCAAACCGACTGGTCCTGGGTCTTGGTGTAGAGCTGGAAGCAGATGGCGGTGGTGGATATCACTACGAATAAACAATACCCCCATGACGATTCGTTCTGTTCTGTTCTGTTTCTTCTTAAGCCTGGGAACATCGGCATGTCAGTCGCCTTCCCCCCAAGCACAAAACATGGAGGAAAAGCTACTTTTCGACTGGCAAGGACACCGGGGTGCCCGAGGACTTGCTCCGGAAAATACCATCCCGGCCTTCTTAAAAGCCTTAGAATTTCCGGCGATCACCACCCTCGAATTAGATGTGGTCATTTCTGCCGATTCTCAAGTGGTTGTATCCCATGAACCCTGGTTTTCTCCAGTTATCTGTCGCGATGCCCATGGAGAACGATTGGCCGGAACAGGACAGGAAGACTGGAACCTATACAAACGCAGCTACGCCGAAATCAAGGCCGTGGACTGTGGCTCTTGGGGACACAGTAGTTACCCGGATCAGGTATCCATCGCAGTCCCCAAACCTCGGCTCTTTGATGTTTTGGATACCGTCATTAGCCATTGCCAGAATACGGGTAGAGCACTCCCTGGTTTCAATATTGAACTTAAGAGTAAGCCCGGTTGGGACGGCATCTATACTCCCCTTCCCTCCGAGTTTGTGACCATCGTCTTGGAAACCCTATCTCCTTACCAAAGCCAAGTCCCGATCTGTATTCAATCCTTCGATCATCGAATCTTGCGAGAAGTGCACTTGCAAGCCCCCGAGCAAGTAACCGCCTTCCTGGCTGAGAAACCAATCAGTATCCTTCAGATGCGCAACCGCTGTGGATTTACGCCAACCATTTACAGCCCCTTCCACGTGCTGGTCAGTGCAACCCTGGTCCAAGAAATGCACCGTGCGGGCTTAAAAGTCATTCCCTGGACAGTCAATGAAACCACGACCATGGAATCTTTGATCGAAATGGGCGTCGATGGAATCATCACCGATTACCCAAACCGTATACCTAAATAATCTATTGTATATGCTTTTTCTACAGGTCGACACTACCGATATCGGATATAAAATTGGCTATGAGATAGGCTCCTGGCTACCCTTTGTCATCATTGCGGTCCTTGCTTTACTGGTTTGGCGGCGGGCTTACGGGGTGCAGAATAAAGACTAAGACCAGTCGCTTCAGACTTCTGTCAGACGGGTATTGATTCGGCTCAAGAGTCGGCGGGAAAGCCTACCTTTGTGCCCTTAAAGATTCTCTAATCACCCGAATCGGCACCAACATGCAAGCTACTACCACCCGTCCGATGCGTCGTCTTTTTCGTTACCTGGGGAATTATCGTAAAAGTGTACGCTTTGCTGTATCAACCAGTATCATTAATAAGATTCTGGATTTGATGCCTCCTTTCCTTACGGCTTGGCTCATCGATTCGGTTAGTGGAAATATTCCGGCCTGGATTTCCCAGTGGACGGGCCTGATAGAACCCTGGCCAGTGGTCGTCTTCGTGATGGTTCTGACCGCGGCTATTTTTCTGGGAGAAAGCTTTTTTGAATGGCTTTTCAAACGCACCTTCATGCGTCTCGCACAACGAGTGCAGCACGATCTTCGAATCGATGCCTACCGAAAACTACAACACCGCGAGCTCGCCTTCTTCGAGACCCAGCGTACCGGTAATCTCATGGCCATTCTCAATGATGATATCAACCAGTTGGAGCGTTTTTTGAACAATAGCTTTAACGAAATCGTCCAACTCATTACCCTTTTTCTTTTCGCCGGTTGGTCCCTCTGCGCCGTTTCGCTTCAGTTGGGCTTAGTGGGGATGATTCCCATCCCGTTCATTCTCATCGGTTCCTTCTACTATCAGAAAAAAATTGCACCATATTATAAAGATGTCCGGGAATCCGTGGGTCATCTAGGTAACCGTTTGGAGAATAATATTTCGGGAATCCTGGTCATCAAGAGTTATACGGCGGAGAAATTTGAAGAAAAGCGAGTAGCTGAGGTCTCCGAATCGTACCGAGACGCCAACTTCGCTGCCATTCAGTGGAGTTCTGTATATGTGCCCCTGATTCGCATCTTCATAACGGTAGGTTTCGTCCTGACGCTGTTGATTGGTGCCTATTGGGTTTTATTCGAGCCAGGGCGTTTTAGCCTTGGTTCCCTGGCCTTTTTTGCGATGATGATCCAGCGCTTACTCTGGCCCGTAACTCGCTTAGGAACCGTATTCGATGATTACGAGCGAGCGCGGGCCTCCGCTCGGCGGGTGTTTGAATTGATTGATGGAGAAAGCCTGATTGTCTCCCCGGAGAGCCCTCGTCAAGTCCAAGAGGTTCGGGGTAGCATCGAATTGGAACAACTCGCCTTCTCTTATGTACCCGATCAACCAATTATCCAAAATCTATCACTCCGCATTGCAGCCGGTCAAACCATCGGGGTAGCCGGAACGACCGGAGCCGGTAAAACCACCCTCATTAAACTCTTATTCCGACTCTACGATCCCACTGCCGGAGCCATCAAACTGGATGGACACGACCTCCGTGATCTAGATCTAAGCTGGTTGCGCCGGCAAATGGCCTTGGTCAGCCAGGATGTCTATCTATTCCATGGCACCATTGAGGAAAACATCCGCTATGGCATGGAAGAAGTTAATGATCTAGATCTGCGTGAAGCTTGCCAAAAAGCCCAAATTTTAGATTTCATCGAGGGCCTTCCGCAGGGTTTCTCCACCATTGTAGGAGAACGGGGAATCAAACTTTCCGGCGGACAACGTCAGCGTATCAGCATTGCTCGGGCGATCTTGAAGGATGCCCCCATCCTTATTCTGGACGAAGCAACCAGTGCTGTGGATACCGAAACGGAAAAGGCTATTCAGCAACATCTCAACGTACTAACGACGGGCAAAACGGCGATTATCATCGCGCATCGTTTATCGACCATTCGTCAGGCCGATCAGATCGTAGTATTGGGGAATCAAGGCATTCTGGAGCAAGGGTCTCACCCAGAGCTCCTTGCTCGGGAAGGGGTTTACGCGGATCTTTGGAATACGCAGATTGGGGTTCAAAACACTACCTAAAGAGCATAAAAAATCCCGAAAATCGACGGAGCGTTTTTCGGGATTAATCCTGTTTACCAGTTTCGGTAATTACATGTATTTGGTCAAGTTGCGATCGATTAAGATATCTTTCAGCTCCTTGAGTTGCTTGTATTGGTGCGGTAAAACTTTTTTGAAGGCTTCCTTCATCGCGAAGAACGCCCCTTTTTCCATGATATTTGGAACCGCCTGCTTCATAGTATTCTTGAAGAAACGAACATCGTGCTTGATGATCGATTTCAAGGAAGGAATCTCGTGCCAGTCTGCTTCCACGGCGTAGGCTTGTTCAAAAATTCCGTCTTCTTGCTCTACCGGATCTAGTTCGATCCACTTATCTGTATCTTTTAGCCAATCCGGATTAGCCGGCAGGGCCTGTCCTTCGGGAATCGTCCATTCGTTACCTTCTTTTTCTGCATTAACGAGCAATACCTCAATGCCGGTCTCCCGGTAGCGATAAACGATCAGATTTGTTTTCTCTTTTTCACTCATGATTAAGTCCATTGCGGGTTAAAAACCCAGGTTCCCAAATTGGAAACGATGGTTGCCTGCGAGGCTTGTTATCGTGGGTGTAACAGTAAATGCTAGAAATGGTTCCAGATTCAAAGCGGTAGGCCTCTCATCTAGCTTGTGTTTAGCATTTCTGCTAACGTTCAATTTTTTCAAAAAGAACAATCAGTAACAAAGAAAAGATTATTTCAGAGAGATTACAAGCTCATTTCTACATCTATTAACAGATCGCAAGCTGCTTGACGGCCTTGGATGATGGAGAATAAGCTAGAAGGCTAGAAATGCGAGTCTGGAATTGTATTTTTGGTGTTGGCCAAAACGGTCCGTCAATCGCTATGAAAGAACAGGCATACGCACAGCATTTTTATCGGCAATTGCAAGCACTCCCGCTTTCTACGCTAAGCCCCAAGGATCAAATCGGGCGCCTGGTAGAGAGTCTCGAACAGCTATTGGAAGAACAAACGCGGGGGTATAAACTGCATTTTGCCACTCTGTTTTCGAGGATGGCTTTCGTATTTCAGCAGAAAATGATTGCCGGTCCACTGCAAGCTGCTTTGCACCATTTTCGCAAAGCCTCCCGACAGCGGCTGCTCCTTTCTTCTTCTTCCGAAGAACGAGACCACCTCCTCATTCAGGGAGGTATTCGTTTACTAGCAGCCCTGGTTGAGTCCGTATATCAACAACCGATACCACCGGAAATCGAAGCGGCCTATCCACCCATCGAGCAGTTCCTTCCCGCTAAATCGCCCATTCTGGCCTACTACCCTAGTTTACGGGCAGTAGTCGAACGCCAGGATAAGCAACAGGATCAGTTTTTAGCCAGAATAGAACAATTCCCCGATCAGCGGTGCCGCATCCAATACAATCTGGCCGACCGGAACGAAACCTTTCAGGGTACCATCCAAGCCATTCAAAAGATCATTGGTTTTCCTTGCATTGTGCAGCTGTTAGAAGTGGAGGTCAATGAAGAAGGTATCTTGAGACCACGTGCCATCGTATTAGATCCGGATCACCTAATTGATATTTCGAGAATCGCCGAGCTCATCAAGCCAGAAGGCACTGAACCGAATCTGCAATTTTTGCGGACTTATTTACCCTATGAGGTTAGCCCCCCTTTGCTATTGGGAAACATTGCCAACCATTTTCTGGATGAGCTAATGGTGCGGCCCGAAGCTACCTACCAGGAACTGATTGGCAAAGTATTTCAATTGGCTCCTTTGGCTTTCACCCAATTACAGGATGCGGAAGTTCGGAAACTAGCTCAGTCGGCACAATCCCATTTTCTGGTACTCAAACAAACTATTCATCAGCAGTTTGAGAAGGCCGATCTAGACCGGAAGCACAGCTTCTTAGAACCGACTTTTTACTCTAAAGACCTCGGTATCCAGGGACGTTTGGATATTTTCTTCCAAAGCCCCGAACGTACGGGCATCGTAGAATTAAAAAGTGGGAAACCGTTTAAAGCCAATCGCTATGGGTTGAGCTTGACCCACTATGTGCAGACCTTATTATACGATCTGTTGATCCGATCCGTATTTGGAGAATCCTCCGATCCAATCAACTATATCCTCTATTCTAGCCAAGCCGAAAAGTCCCTGCGCTTTGCCCCGCGAGTCAAAGCACAGCAATACGATGCCCTGGAGGTCCGTAATCTATTGGTTGCCCTTGAACATCTGGTCGGGCAAACCTTCCCCACGAAGGAGCTTCTAGACAGTCCCCTTCATCATCAACTCCTGAAGTTGCGCCCAGACCGATATTTCAAACACAGTGGCTTCATCAAACGGGATTTAGGTCGTTTTTTCTCAGTCTACACACAGTTAAGCACGCTTGAGCAAAAGTATTTCCTGGCTTGTAGTGGCTTCATTGCCCGGGAGCATAAGATTGCCAAGACAGGCATTGAAGGAAATGATCGCGCCAACGGCCAAGCGGCTCTCTGGCTACAACACACTCCCGAAAAACAAGCGCACTTTCAACTTTTGGGAGATCTAAAATTGTTAGAAAATCGCTCGGACCAATCACCACCCTTACTCATTTTTGCGCGCACCGAGCAAACTCATCCACTAGCCAATTTCCGCAAAGGAGACATCGTAGTGGTTTACACAACCCCAGATCAAGGGAAGGCTCCGGTCTACCAGCAATTGCACAAAGGAACGATCGTCCTAATTAATCAAGAAACGGTACAAGTTCGTTTGCGCTACCGACAGTTTAATCCGCGTTTATTCGACGCTCGCCAGACTTGGTTCGTCGAGCACGACCAGCTGGATAGTAGCTTTTACGCTATGTATCGTTCCTTGTTTGCCTGGGCCGAAAGTCCAGCCAATAAACGGGCGATCTTACTGGGGCAAGAACCACCAGCTGCGGGCCTACCGGGCGATGTACACGCTCCGGTTTCCTTAACCAATGAGCAGGCTCAGATTTTTAGTAAGATGATCCAGGCCCGTGACTATTTCTTGCTATGGGGGCCTCCCGGTACCGGAAAAACCAGCCGGATGTTGCGGGCCTTCGTGGAGTACATTCTGCAATCAACCAGTGAAGACTTACTCCTCTTAGCTTACACCAATCGAGCGGTAGATGAGATCTGCGAAGCCATCCACGAAATTGGGGATCTAGCCATTGAGCAATACCTACGCTTTGGATCTTCAAGTTCCGCTAAGGAACAGTTTCAAGCCCATTTCTTGGAGGAAAAAGTACAAGCCTGTGAGACACGAAAAGCCCTCAAGGACTTACTCCACCAACACCGAATTTTTGTAGGGACCGTCGCTTCCTTTAGCAATAAACAGGATTTAATCCAGCTCAAACAATTTGATCGGGTAGTAGTGGACGAAGCCTCCCAAATTCCGGAGCCTCTACTCATCGGATTACTTCCTTATTTTCCAACCTATATCCTGATCGGAGACCACCGGCAACTACCTGCGGTAGTGGTTCAATCGCCGCAATGGACGAAGGTAGAAGATGAGGAACTACGACAGATTGGTCTACACGACTTAAGGGATTCTTACTTCGAGCGCCTTTACCGGCAATGTCTCGAACAAGGCTGGGATTGGGCCTATGCTCAACTTTCTCGCCAGGGACGGATGCACCAAGACATCATGGAGTTTCCGAGCCAACATTTTTATGGAGGTAATTTGCACATTCTCCCCGAAACGATTCCCTACCATAAGCAACAACGAGAAAGTCTGCATTGGGCAACCCCCGCCGATGCACCTAGATATCTAGAATTTCTAGCCACCGAGCGGGTCCTTTACACCCCCACCCCCGTAGATGAAAGTACCGGTAACCAGAAGATAAATCAACACGAGGGGCAAGCCATTTTGCAGATCTTGGAAGGGCTGCAACAGATTTATACGTTCAATGATCAATCCCTAGAAGCGGAACAAATTGGGATTATCACTCCCTACCGGGCGCAAATCGCTCAGCTACGCAACCAACTACCGGATTGGGAGAATGTCTCCATTGATACCGTTGAACGCTATCAAGGTGGTGCAAGAGATATTATTATTCTATCTCTGTGTACCAATAATCCCTTCCAGCTAACTTCTTTGGTGTCTCACTCAAGCGAAGGAGTAGACCGCAAGCTAAACGTAGCAGTAACCCGAGCACGTCAACAACTGATCATTCTGGGAAATGAAGAGATACTGAGTTTAGATCCCACCTACGCGGCACTTCTAGACTACGCCACCCGGATGCGGCTTAATACTTGGTAATCTAAATTTCTAAACTTTTTGACGGGTTCTTTCTGCCTAGCTCATCGTTACGTACTCGCCTTCGTAGCTGCAGCTACGAGCCCTGCGCGCCTTGATCTGAACAAAAATCGCCTCGGTCAAAATATTCATTCACTTAGTTTACAAAGTACCTAACTTGGAATAATAGCCGAAACTTCGATCTCCACCAACATTTTAGGATCAACCAAGCCTTTGATCTCGACCAGAGTACTTGCCGGACGAATATCCCGAAAGAACTCTCCGTGCGCCTTACCCACCTGCTCAAAATCGGCAATATTGGTTACGTACATGCGTGTACGAACCACATCTTCCATCCGACTTCCGGCATCTTCTAATGCTTTTTTAATAATGGTCAGAATGTGGCGAGTCTGGAGATAGGCATCTCCTACTCCAACAATTTCGCCATCCTGTACGGCCGTAGTACCCGCTACTTCGACGAAAGCACCGACCCGGACGGCTCGGGAATACCCAACCTTAGATTCCCAGGGAGCACCAGAACTAATGAGTTGACGTTGCATTTGATGATTTTTTAATCAGTAATATATGGTAGTTAAACCAGCGTTCAGCCTTGTATAAATACGAAGCGATCAGCCTTCCATCGGAGGGGCTTAACATCTTTTGGTATTCTTCAAGGTCGTATTGGTGGGGGTGCAGAATGTCGGTAGGTAAGGCCCGTAGCAGGGCTTTAAACCAGGGATACCGATGCGCATCTACCGAAACAACCATCGTGCCTCCCGGTCGTAAGCTACTCCACAATTGCTGGATCGATCGATCCAGGTCAGCTACGTGATTAATCACATTTAGGCAAAAGATCCAATCAAAAGTAGCTGGCGCATCCAGTTCTTCGAGTCGCTGCATACGGTAATCTACCCAGGGGAAGGAGGCCGGTCGAAAGTGTTCAATCTGCTCTTGATACTGCTCGAGTAAAGGGTCAATAGCGGTGACTTGATATTGCTCCATGATCATATTGATACCAGCCGGACCACAGCCTGCGTCCAACACAGAAGCTCCTACGTCCGGGCGGTTTGGCAGCTTTTCCCAGAAGGTCTGCCAGTACTGTTTCTTCCAGTCCAGATAGGCGGTCTCTTCCTTGCCAGCAAGGTACCACTTCCACCATCGGATCTCGGCCGCCTGAGCTATTTTCCACCTGCTGCTCATGCGGGCAAAGGTACAGTATTTGCCGCTGCTTGTTCCACCATTTTATATTTGAGAAAATTAAGGCTTCGGCCTTTCTTGCGCCCCTGAGTCCCAAATATTCGGAGTACTTTTGTGTATACGCAAGTTCGTGCCATGCTTTTTACCAGGGGAACCAAAATACGGCTTAAACGAACGGGTGATGAAGGCATCATCCGAGAAATTCTTCCGGAGGAAGATATGGTCGTCGTTTATCTTCCGAGTGAAGATTTGGAAATTCCCGTTTTTAGCGAAGACGTAGTACGGTACGAAGAATTTAATGAGGATACCGTACCCGCGAAATTTGTCCGATTCCAGGCAAAGGAAGTCGAAGAAGAAGTTGATCCAGCCCCCTTTGACTCCCAGTATTTGATCGTAAAAAGCCAAGGCATTCAACTAGCTTTTGATCCTGTATACAGCAAGGACGGATTAGTAGACAACTATCGGGTTTATTTACTCAACGATACCCAAACCCCAGAAATCTTTTCGGTTCAGCTCACCCTGCGGGATCAAACAGAATTTCAAAAACACGGGCGACTAGATGCTTTAAGTGCGGTACAGATTCCTTCCCTTTTCTTCGATCAGTTAAACGAATTTCCAGAATATACCATTGAGTGTCGGGCCATCTTAGAAAATGGGAGTGGCCCCGCCCGCAAGAACAAGGTCAAGATCAAACCTAAGCAGTTCTTCAATCGGGTAAAAACCGCCCCGATGCTGAACCGTCCGGTCCACCTGTACCGTATCTTTGACAAAGATCCGCACCAAGCTAAGAAAGCAGTAGACCGCCTCCGGGACTACACCAAAGATCAAGCGAGCCGAATTCCTAAAAATCCTCCCCGACTACGGCGCTATTCAACCTATGATGTAGAAGAAATGGCCCAATTTCAGCCAGAAATAGATCTGCACATCGAAGCCCTGGTAGATGACCCCATGGCCATTGCCAAAACCGAGATCATTCATGTGCAAATAGCGCATTTCGAAAAATTTCTAGAGAAAGCGATCCGACTGGGTGTTGATCGAGTGTTCATCATCCATGGAATCGGTCGAGGGCGTTTAAAACAGGCGATTGCCGATCGGCTACGTCACCATCCGTCTGTCCATAGTTTTAAGAATGAGTTCCACCAAAAATACGGCTGGGGAGCTACGGAGGTTATTCTATAACTCCGCAACTCCCCAGCCGCTGTATCTTACTAGCTATAATTCCTTACTGTACGATAATGGCTTCTGCGTTTAAAACCAAATCATCCTTCCGGATGACTAGGGTGTAAATACCCGCCTTCAGCGGGGCCGTATTAAACACAAACCGCATTTTTCCGGCACGCTTGGTTTTATCATCTAAGAACCGACGTACCAGGCGACCATCCTGGTCCACTAGGTCAATTTCAATCCGTGCCCGTTCTGGTAATTCAAATTCCACATTCACCTCATTAACTGTGGGGTTCGGGTACATTTTTACCTCTACCTTAGTTTCCGAGATTTCGTCTACACTCGAGAACAGCCCGGGGCGGGCGATTTCTGAAACCCAAGTGTCATTACGCTTACCAAACTCTCCAAACGAACAGGACACCCAAACTACCCCCGGTTGGTTGTATACCCGTTGATTACCAGAGTAGTCGCCCCAACGCTCAAAGCCATCGGGTAAATTCAGCATATTGATTACCGCCTCGCCTTCTTTAACAGTAACCAGATCTGAATACTCTCGATCATTATTGAAATACAGGGCAGAATGACCCGGAAAACGAGTAGCAGAAGAATGACTCACTAAAATAATGGCATCCCGATCACTTGGATCGACCCCGGTGTAGGCAATACTGGCGTAGCCCAGATCATCCTCATTATCACCCACAATGATTTGTGCAGTAATATCTCGGGTAGAGTTTAAGTTTTCAATGATCCCGTGGTAGACCGCTGCTTTTCCACTTATTGGATCGGTGGTATTGCTGACGAACTGAATTTGGTCTTGGAAGTACAAGCCATCCAAGATTCTGGCATCATTAGTAGAAAGGAAACCTTCTTCCATTTGACCATTGACCGGAACCCGGTAAGGGATATCGGCCTTTTGTACATCAATCTCTAAAGTCACTGATGGGTCATCTTGGGTGCTCGTGATTTCCAGAATGAAGATGGAATCATTCTCTACATCGAAGTTTCGATTAGAGAGGAAGTACATTTTATCTTCCCAATCTTGATCAGCGTACTTCACCGGATGCAGATTCCGAATGGCCATCCCCCCAAAGTTGATATCGGACCATAGCTCAATAGTTAGAGGCTCTCCATCGTATCCATTCTGCTTGTTGACCTGCCAGATCAAGGTTTCATCAAAACCCGTTTCCCAGGGCTCGGCATCGCGGACTGAATTCGCAGTAAGAAAAACCTCATTTTCCGTCAGGGAAATCATCGGATAGTCAATCCAGGTATTCGTATCGAATGGATTGCCATCAATGACGTATAAATTCCAATCTCCAGCAGCATCATTGGTTTGAGAAAATCCAACCAAAACGAAGGTCGCTGCGCTTGAATTACCGGCAATCATAAAGAGAATATAGCGGTCGGTAGCTGGATCGTAGATGACTCGTGGATCAAACTTAAACGCGGAGATATTTAGAGAAGAGGTGAAATTCGCCAATGTAGAGGCAAACTGCCAATCGCCTTCCTGATCTTTAACCGCAATATGGGTATTACAAACGGAGATGATCTGACCATCGT
>JBCDIO010000034.1:0-12306 GCA_038748815.1 Bacteroidota bacterium | reverse complement strand
GCTTCAGGCACCTCTTCACCCTCAAGGGAAAGAACACGAGGTCGATGCACTCCAGCCTCCTTTTATCAATTTTAGCTGGTCAGTGGCTGGCATTCCGGGACAAACCAACTACGAATTTCTGTTATTCGATCTAGGTGCTACAAACTTGTTGCAGCCCGGAGATGTGTTTATCAACCCTAATATTATTCCCTACTACCAGGAAGAAGGTTTACTCATCAACTTCCTCAATTACAATCAAGCATTTCCCAGCCTGGAAGAAGGTAATACCTACGCGGTGCAAATTCGAGCCTACGATCCGCTAGGTGTCTTACAATTTGATCAAGGTGGCCTAAGCCCCATCCATATTTTTGACTACGTCGGAGAAGACCTGATTACCATTTTCGATCCTCCGGGTATCATTATTACCGAAACACCGGGTGGAGATAGCATTACGATAGATCCCCCCGGGGGCTTTGTAAATCCGAACGATGACCCAATACAATTATCAGTCGGTGATTGCGCGGCCCCTCCAGCTATTGCCAATACGACTTTATTAACTAGTCCTTTGAGCGCGGGGGCTACCGTTCAGGTTGGAAACTTCTCGATGACGGTTGAAAGCACCGATGGGCAAAACCCCGCCACCGGGACCGGTTCGGTCAGTCTCGACTTTCTGAACTGGACCATACCCGTTGCTTTTCAGGATCTTTCAGTCAACACCAATTTCCAGGCTTTTGGCACCGGAAGGGTCCTGGCTATGGAGGACGCCAATCTGCTCGCTGACACTTGGACTGAGGACTTTACCAATATCCTAAACCCCGGATCATTGGACGAAGCGACGGCAGCAGCGGTTCATACCTACACCCAAAGCCAAGGGCGAGTTATTACGGATGCCGATTGGAATACCGCCATCGAAAGCCCACTACCCGTATCACTACAACGAGACGATCTCTGGATTACCTTTACCGGCATCGAATTTGGTCCAGAAGGCGCCCTGTTTAATGCCATTGGCTCCGTAGAAGTATTGGATGCCATTGGTGATCGACGGATCCTATTAGCCACCAAAGGCTCCTGCATTGTGCCCAACGGTATTTCTGAACAAGGAAACCTACAACTATTGGGTGATCAAATCTTTCCCATCAGCGCCGGATTGGAACTACAGGTAATCGGTGGCGGCCAAACCGTTCTACAATGGAATGCGGAAGAAATCGAGCAGTTAAACCTGGCTGCCGCATTGGTATTTAGCCCAACGTTAATTGAAACCGAGTCTGGACCACTCACCGCCACGTTCAATGCCCAGCTGACCGATTATCAAGATTGGACCGCAACGGTAGAACTTTCCGATGAGACCTTACAATTACCCGGACTCAATGGATTCAACTGGCAAGTACCGCCCGGGTTTAACATCATCTATGACCACTCCGAAGTGAGCAATGTGCCCGGTTTTCAGCTGCCGGATAATTATCCGAACCAGACGATCCCCGGATTATGGCAGGGACTATCCCTGCAGAATATTAGCTTCAACTGGCCGGATGGCATTGACGCTAGTGTAGACATCCCCCAACTGCTATTAGACCAGGAAGGTCTGTGGGCCGATGTAACCATTCAATCAAACATCCTCAATGTCGCTACGAACGATATTGAGAACTGGCCTTTTGGTATTGACGCCTTAGCACTTGATATCCGAGCTAGCAGTCTGGAAGATGCTTCCTTTTCGGGTTCTTTCCGCTTGCCCATCAGCGGCCAAAACATTGACTACAATGCGCCCATCTTGTTTAACGGTGGCATCCAACTAACCGCTGAAACCGGTATCCAATTGGAAGTACCCATGTGGTTCGCCGATTTGGATCTTTCTCCCAGTTCAACCATTACCCTGGAGCGAAGTGGCGGAAACTGGGAATGGGGAGCTCTACTGCACGGTCAACTGGACATCGGTTGGAGTGAAGCCGTAGATGATCTACCCCTCGGTACCTTGGGTGACTTTGATCTACCTAGTCTACAATTTGAACAATTGGAGATAGCCAGTAGCCCCGGCATACCAACGCTTTCTGGAGGAATCTTCGAACTGGACAACGTATCCCTTGGTCAAGCCTCTATCGTAGGATTTCCGCTTTCTCTCAACGGCGAACCTAGTTTGGCGATTCAAAGTAATGAAGTCAGCCTTGACCTATCCATTGGTATGAACCTGTTGGAAATTGCCAATGGGCTAAACGGATCAACCTCGCTCGATCTAGTAGGTGCCTATAATCCCGGTAGTCGCCTGTTTGAGTTTGACCGCATTGACTTAGAGCAAGTTCAAGTGGAAGGAGACCTGGGCATTATGACGGCAACCGGCACCATTAATCTGTTCCAGGGAGACTTTACCTATGGCAATGGATTCTACGGACGCGTAGGGACGCATATGAACTACCTCGATTTCGGAATCGACATGCAATTGCAGGTCGGGCGAACTCTGGGTAGTAATGGATTCCGCTATTGCTTTATCGACGTTGCCACCATTCTCCCCCCTGGCTTAGCTACCCTCGGCCCTAGTGGGCTGGAGTTGGCTGGATTTGGTGGGGGATTCTACCACAATATGACCCGCACCGATAACATCCCTACCCCAACGGTCAATGACTATCCGGGCGAGGCAGACTATGGAGACGGCGTAGGCGAAGCGGGTTCTGGGACGGAGTACACCCCTTCAGAAAATTCCATGGGCCTCAAAGCATCGGTTGTGCTGGCTACCGCCGGCTTACGATCCGCCTTTAACGGAGATATGGGCTTTGAGGTTGGTTTCACTACGGGAGCTGGGCTCGATTATTTGAGAATGACTGGCGATATCTATGTGATGCAGCCGCTCAGTGATCGGAGCAACCCCAAGTTCATCAATATGAATGGGCAGGGCTTAATCGAAATTGCTACGCAACCAACCACCTTTACCTGTACTGCCGGAATGGAATTCGGGGCCCTGGGTATTATCGAGCAATCAGCAGAATTGGAGCTGTTCGCCTCAGCAAGTGATTTCCATGTTTACCTCGGGCAATGGACACCGAATACGTATCCAATAAATGATATGTCCAGAATTCGATCCGAGCTAGATATCGATCTAGGGATTGCTGAGGTTAGTGCCCTCCAAAGTGCCTACTTCATGATGGGTACCGACTTGCCAAGTGGATTACCATTAAAGCCCCAGCGAGTAGAAGAATTATTTCCAACCAGCTCAAGCGGAGGCATCGGAAATACGGTGATCCCAGGCATGAATGGCCAGCAAGAAGTGTCTGGTTTTGCTTTTGGTCTTGGTAAATCGTTCGATGCCAACTTCAATGCTTATATCTTCCGCCTGGGGATCGGTTTTGATGTTGGTTTTGATCTACTCTTGGCGAATTATGCAAACTACGATTGCGCGGAGCCCGACTTCGGGTTTAATCAGTATTACGCAACCGGTTCTGGTTATGCTTATGCCAATATTGAAGGTTTTGTTACTGGAAAGGTTTTGGGTAAGAGTGGCTCCTACAAAATTGCGCGGGTAGAAGCCGGCTCTATTCTCGATATTCAAACCCCCAAACCAACTTACCTACGGGGTCGAGTTAGAATGCGCGGAGAAGTCCTAAGTGGTTTGATCAAATGGGATCGAAACCTGGACATTGAACTCGGTAAACAATTGGATTGCCGCTCCAACGAAGCACCGAATATCTTTGATGATATCCCTATTGTCGAATCCCTTGACCCTGGTGATCAAGAAAAGGAAATCTCGATCTACGTCCAGCCGCAAATCGCTTTCAATTATCCCAAAGAAACCTTTGCTGTAGAATACGCCCCAGATCCTTTGGAACCAGAAGAGCTTGAGACTGCCTATTATCGCTATCAACTCGTGGATGTACTCATCGAACATCGCCCATTAGAAGGCGGTGCTTGGCAAGTACTCGAAACAGAGGTAATGGGTAACCTGGCCTATGACCAAGCGGGCTACTCCGCTGCTCAACGCATCACCACCTACCTCCCGGAGCTATCCAAAATTCGGATTACCGTCCGAACGGAAGGTCAGCAGGTTACTGGTCTAAATAATAACACCCTGGTGGAAAGTTTCGGAGAGCAAACGAAGATCGTAACCTTCGAAACCCGAGAAGCCCCCGATTACATCATGGCGGGCAATATTATTGATGCACGGCCTTTCGAACGACAACGGTATTTTTTAAAAGGTGAATCTGGTGGAGAGGGATTCATCCAAATGTGGAAGCTGCAACCCCACCTTTTCCGAACGGAACCTAAATCTACGGATGACGAAGATCCCGAAGGAACGTATTCCTACATTGCTCGATTCCGGCACCTGAAAAGCGGAGCATGGAGGGATCGTCCCATCAACAATCCTCCGGGAGATGATGAGCTACGCATTGAGTTTAACCTTCCGATGGAATTCTTACAACCGGAGGCCATTTACGAGATCGATATCTTACGCCTGTATACCCCCGCTAACCAAGCCTCTTCAGAAGATAATACCGAACAGAATCTCGTTGAGCTAGGAACCATCGGTTTATCGGGCCCTGGTGATTATGGCTTATCGGCCAGTGTCAATAATTCGGGGCAGAATGGCCTCCAGCAAACGATTGGTTTTGTGGCGATTAATTCCGGTGGGGGGCAGTCCGCCATTGGTACCAGTCCCACTTTTGGCATTTCTGGGGAAGACCCAGCCCCAACCCCACCCGCCGGTTTAGACTTAGGTTTCAAAGAACCTGGTGGTGATCATAGTGGTCTAGAGTACATTGCTCGTAGCATCAAAGATCGAAAAACCAATGATACTGAGGTCGTCAAGTCCTTGATGGAAAAGAAGTTTTACTTCCGTACCAGTCGCTATACCTCTAAGGCCCAAAAAGTACAGAGTTTTGAGGTATACAATCCAGGGAAAACACCAGCAAGGATGCACCATATTGCCGGAGGACAAGCCGACCCATGGTACAATGGCTCTATGGATATTCGAGTTCCCTATATCCTCTTGGAAGTGGAGGAATCGTTAGACGTTTTCGATTCTCACTACTTTACCTACGAACCTACGATCCAGGATGGTAACTACGTCGAACAACATCCGGGGGAGAAGCGTAGCCCATACTTCGAATTTCAAAACTCCAACGAAGCATGGGACGATCAATACTACAGTAGCAGCAACCTCTTCTCGGATTATTACCAAGGATCAACCTCCGAATGGGAAGACCATAACTTCCAGGACCCGGACATCACCACCGAGGCCCCGGGACCGGAAGATTTTCTCTGCGGTTACCACGCCACCCCAGAGCGGTGGAGTCAGTACCGTAGCCAGGTATCCGGTAGCTGGAAAGGCGATGATACTCGCCGCTACCGAAATCACGGTATTTACGGTCGACGGCTGGGACGAAGCTTCCGGGCGATCAATCACCTGGGTGGAGAGATCTCTCCAACGGTCGAATTCTACCAGTTCGCCAGTAGCACGGCGTCCCCTCCAATAGAGCTTTCTGGTTACTCCATTCACCATACCGGTCAGTACCTAAGTATGGCAGAAATCAATAGTGAGTTGAACCCTTACCCTCCGGGGGGATATACCAATATCGGTGAGCTGACGATCTACGAAGCCCCCATTTTACCGTTGAATGTCAACTTGCAATTTACCGGTATTTCTAGCACTCCGGGTTCTGGCATGAACAATCAATCCGCAGGGATGGGCACCTTCACCGGGAATGGATCCTACCTGGCTTTGGTAGACTTCACGGAGTGGGTCACCTTCAAAGACTATCTAGTATATCGCCAACACATCTACGATGGCCTGCAGGTTACCATGGATATGGCCAATAGTCCGATTAATGATTATCCATCAGAATGTTCTGGAGCTACGGTATTTCCAAGTACCAATGGAAGTCCTTTACCCCACCCTTGGGATCCGGATTTTTCGGCGGCTAATTACGATTTCTACCATCGCTATTACAAGCCAATCACTGCCTATTTCTTACACGGAACGGCCCCCGAAAAGGCGGACTTCCCCTACCCGGCCCGGCCGGCGGGAAGCTATGAGTTGAATCTAGAAGGCAAACCCATGAATTATCAAATTGATTTTCTTAACCAATGGCAACCCAGTCTAAACTAAAACCATGAATTACACAAAATATTTAATCATCATGCTGCTGTCAGTGGTTGTCGTTGTTGGTTTACAAGCCCAAACGGACAGTTTATATCTAATTGCTCGACCCAATGGGCAGGAAATCACCTTACGTTGGGCACCCAATAATTACCAAGCTTGGTCGGCCATGCGCAGCTCTGGAGTAGTAGTAGAACGCCGTGCCTTGGGATCCAAAAAATTTCTCCCAATCAGCATGCAGCCTATTTTCCCGCAGTCTTTAGAAGCCTTGAAAGTGCACCCGGAGAATGAGAATCCCTTAATCGTAGCCGCTGCCCAAGCGATGTATGGGGAAGCAGCCTTTGGTTCCGAATCCGTAGGCCCGATGGGGCAAGCTCTACGTCAATACGAGGCACAGCAAGAACGCTTTATGCTGGCCATGTGGGCGGCTGATTTAAGTGCTACGGCAGCGGAAGTACTGGGCTTACGTTTTGTCGATCCGTACCCTAAAAAAGGCTATCCCTACGAATACCGGGTACGCGTGGCAGACGAACAAACGACCGTGGCAATGAGCCCACCGGTACAATTGCGCTCTACGGACCGATATGCCCTAAACCCCGTAGCTGACTTCTCCGTGGTCGAAGAAGACCACCGAGTCATTCTACAATGGGATTATTGGGCGAATCGAGATCAATTCACCGCTTACTATTTGGAAGTTGCCGAAGCCGGAAGCAAGGATTTCAAGCGGATTGACGAGCTTCCTTTTATTCCTAGTAGGGATCGGCAGAAAGAAGGAAAGTACGCCTACACGATTGACCTGGAAGCCAACTACCAGCCACGAACCTATCGCATTGTGGGGATTGATGCTTTCGGAGAAAATGCTTCCCCGAGTACCAGCATTCTGGCCCAAGGAATCGATTTAACACCCCCTCCGGCGGCTCAGTCTTTACAAGCAAGCCCCCAGATGGATAACCAAAAGATGGAAATCACCTGGGAAGCATCGAATATACCCGGAGACCAAGCGGGCTTTGTCGTCTTAAAAGCCTCTAAATACGAAGGGCCTTATAAGGCCATGCATACCAGCGTATTACCCAATTTCACTCGACAGTTTATGGATCGAGCTCCGGATCCATACTTCGCAAATTACTATGCCGTCGTTAGTGTTGATACCGCGGGGAATACCTTACGTAGCCCCATTGCCGTAGGGCAAATGAAAAACGTAACACCCCCCGCACAACCCGAGGGACTGACTGGACGCATCGACTCTACCGGGGCCGTATTCCTACTGTGGGAGCCCGGAGAAGAACGCGATTTGTTAGGATACCGGGTTTTTACCTCCAATGCACCCAACCGGGAATTTTTACAGGTAACCGACACCATTGTGCGCGGTAATTTCTTTTTCGACCGGACTCCGGTAAAGACCCTTACCGAAACAGTTTATTTTAAGATTATGGCCGTGGACCACAACTATAATACCTCGGCCTACTCCGAAGTTATCGCGATCAACCGGCCCGACAAGGTGGCACCGAGTAGCCCCTCTATAAAATCGGTCCAAATGCGGGCCGACGGAGTTTGGCTAACCTGGGTTCCAAGCCCTAGTAAGGATGTGCAAGGCCAAGAAATCTGGCGTCAAGAAGAGGGACAAGAATGGACGTTTCTCCAATTAATTCCGGATGCGGTCACCCAAAAATACTTTGACAAAGCGGTAAAGCCCAATACCCATTATCGCTACCGTATTCTGGCCAAAGATGATGCCGGACTATCTTCGGTTTCTGCTTTTGAGCCCCGGGTGTACACCGGTAATTACCGGGAGCAGGAGCAAGTTGTAGGTATCCAGGCGCGCCGCATTGGCCAAACGAACAGCTACGAAATCGAATGGTCGTACGGGCAATCTGGAGATTTTGAATTCTTACTTCTACGTAGCCTAGACGGGCAAGCTTTCCGCTCGGTGGACCGTCTGCCTGGGAATCTGCGCCAAATTATGGACGAGCCCAATACTCCACCTTCCCAAAAAATTGAATACGCGATTCAGGTAATCCACCCCGATGGAAGCCGATCTGCTATTAGTTCACCCGCTACGATCAACTTAAACTAGACGCGCTATGCGGCCATTTATTTATACTGCCCTTTTCTTTCTTTGGTCTGGTCTACTTATTGGTCAGAATTTGGAAAACCTGGATGAATTACCCCCTCTCCAACTCAGTGGAAATATCCGCTTGGCAAGTCAATACTACACGGCGGATGGCTTACCACCACGGGCTAATCCCTTTATGTGGAATGCCTCGGGGTCGGTGGTGCTACAGGTTTATTCCTTACGGCTACCTTTTTCGTTCACCTTGGGGCAGCACCGCCCCAACCTGCGATACCCTACTTTTAATCAGTTTGGTATTAGCCCCAGCTACAAATGGATTACTCTACACGCAGGCTACCGGAATATGCTCTTTTCCCGCTACACCCTAAACAATCACACGTTTCTGGGGGGCGGAATCGAGCTCAATCCTGGGAAGTTGCGTTTTGCAGCTATGATCGGTCAGCTACAGCAAGGAATTCGGGAAATTGACAATGAGATTGACCTCTTGTTTGGAGCACCTGTCTACAACCGACAAGGCTACGGAGTCAAAGTTGGAGTAGGTGGTCAGAATAGTTTTTTCGACCTCATTTTCTTCCGAGCGCAAGACACGAAGTTACGGCTCGAAGAAGGGAGTCTCCCCGATTCTTTATTACCACCCCAAGAAGAAAATACCGTACTGGGGTTCCACTGGCAACAACAGATCATTAAGGGGCTCAGCCTCGATATAGAAGCCGCCGTTTCTGCTTTTGATCGGCGCGGGGATGCAACTCCTTTGGACTTAGACAACGAAACAGCTAACCTTTGGATCAACCGGTTCTTTACACCATCTTACGCCTCACAAGCGGGGCTGGCCACCCGGGGTTCCCTGCGATATCAATTACGTAGTTTCAGAATGTCGGTACTGTACGAGCGAATCGATCCCGGATACCGAACGATGGGTGCCTATTTCTTTGCCAACGACCTAGAAAACTGGCTAGCAAACACGGGGTTTGCCCTAGCAAAAGGCAAAGTTAGGCTCCAAGGGAGTTTTGGTTTGCAGCACAACAACCTTTACAATACCCGAGCCACTGCCAACTGGCGGCGCATTGGTTCTGGTGTCATTTCGATCAATCCCGTACCCGTGCTGGGGCTTGACCTGACCTACAGTAACTTCAATATAGAGAATCGTCCCGGAACCATTCTGGTATTGAATGATACCTTGCGGGTAGCAAGCGCAACAAATCAATATGGAGCCAATCTACGCTACAGCATTCTACCAGAATCTGGCCAGATTACCAATGTTTTATTGAGTGCCAACTACCAAAACACCCTGGATGATAATCCACTTTCGGAGCTATACACGGAGGTAGAAGCACTCTTCCTCAATTTAAGTGTGCACCAAATCTTTGCCAATCGCAGTACGCAGGCCAGCTTGGGGGTGCATTATAACACGGTAACCTCCGCTTTTCTCGAAAGTGCGGGATACGGAGCCAATGGACAGGTTCGCCAAAGCTTCCGAGAGAATACCTTACAACTACAGCTGACCAATGCTTTTACCCTAAATGAAGTGGGGGAAATTCGCGATGGCTGGACGAACTCTTTACAATTTCGCACGCAGTGGAAGTTACATCCACAGCATGCCTTGAGCTTAGGTTTATTCTGGATACAACGGAAATCCACACAATTAAATGCCTTTTCAGAATACCGAGGCCAACTACAATATATCTATACCCTTCCGACCATTGGGGGTAAAAAAAATACTACTAGTAACCAGTAAAGTCAACGCTTATGAAAAAGAAATCTGCTGGATGGGCACTGCTCATCGGATTGGGTATTTATGTCATATCCATGGGTAATTATTTGAATACACCAAACGGCTACAGTGGGGCCCCGGGTGATGGTACCTGTGCAACCTGTCACTCCACTAACAGCGCAGCTACTGGGGAAATTCAAATTAGCGGACTACCCCCAGCGGTACTTCCTGGACAGACATATCCACTTAGCTTGGAAGTATCCGCAAACGTGAATTTCCTGACTACTGGTTTTCAACTAACCGTGCTCGATAATAATTTACAGAATGCGGGGGACCTCAGCGAGACCTTCCCAGATATGACCACCAGTACCCAGCCAGGGAGTGGTTGGGAGTATCTCAAGCACGAGTACGGTGCCAGTGTGGGCTTTAATAGCCATTTCTGGAATTTTACTTGGCAAGCACCAAGCACCCTTCCACCCGGAACGGCCATCCGCTTTTATGCCAGTACGGCTATGTGTAATGGAGATCAGGGCGCGACCAATGATGTAGTAGCTACTAAAACACAAACTACGTTCTTCCAGTCTATTCCTTTGGCACTCAATGTATCCATCGAAGAGACGCAGCCCATTACTTGTTCTGGGCAGAATAATGCGGTGCTTTCCATCAGTCAATTTGGGGGATTAGCTCCTTATACCTATCAATGGTCAAACGGTGCAAATACACCTTCCATTTCGAATGTTAGTCCAGGTTTTTACGAGGTCGAAGTCACCGATGCTAATAATTTTACCGCGAACGCTTCTTTCACAGTGCAGAATCCCCCCGCCTTTGAGGCTTTTGTATTACAAGTGATGGGTCCAGACTGTGGGTCGGCCAATACCGGGTTTGCGCAGTTACAAGTTACCGGAGGGATTGCGCCCTATTCCTATACCTGGTCGAATGGAGCCACCACCAACCCCGTAAGTAACCTACCAGTCGGTATATCACAAGTATTGGTTACCGATGCTAATGGTTGTAGTAAGTTACTCAATGTAACTGTACCCGGTGCCCCCGAATTGCAAGCGCAATTATTATCTACGGTTGATGTAGAGTGCTCCGGGGATCAGAATGGATTCGCCGAATTATTGGTTACTGGTGGAACGCCTCCCTATACCTATATTTGGTCAAACGGCTCAACTGGTAATCCCGTTTTTGACCTTCCGTCAGGTAGTTCTAGTGTGACAGTCACGGATGCAAATCAGTGTACCCTGATCGGAAATCAAGCAATTACAATTGAAGTCAATGACACCGAACCTCCGATGGTCAGCGATGCAATTTACCAATTGACCCTAGGGGCCAATGATCCGGTCAATATTGATTTATACCAATACCTCCCCCTCAATGATCTGATTGTTGACAATTGTGGGGTAGCTAGTGTAGTTTTGAATCCTTCGAGCCTCGATTGTGATGATTTGGGCCTTACGATTGAAGTGCAGGTGGTAGCCACTGATTCTTCGGGTAATAGCACCGTACCAACCGAAACCTTAACGATTAACTACGAGCATATTGAATGGTCGTATTTTACGCAATGTCCCCCGGATGTGGAACTGGGCTGTGGGGAGATGCTTGATTATTCTGTAGATGTAACCTCGGGATGTGATGGAGGGAGCCTTGAATTAATTACCGGCTATCCCTCGGGTTCTATGCCCCCGGCGGGTGTTCATCCGATCGAGTGGCTAGTAACTTACCCGAATGGAATGCAAGAAAGCTGCTCCTTTTTGGTTACGGTAGCTGATGGTCCCTCGATCGAAATACTAGACATAACACCATCTTGTTTTGAGGCCAATGATGGTTCATTTACCATTGCTGCCTCCCAACCCGGTAATTACATACTGACGATTAATGGAGAGCCAATTCAATACTCTGGCGCCGATACTACAGTCTCGGGGGTCGAGGAACACTTTTTCACCATCATACTAGAGGACGCTACGATTGCCGCCTGCCCAGCAGCAGAGGTAGAGGTGGAAATCCCAGAACTACCCGCTATTGAAATTGATACAGATGGGATCATTCAACCCACCGTTAATGAGAACGGTAGCATTGAGGTAACGGTAAGTGGTGGTCAAGGGCCATACACTTATGAATGGATCCAAGACGGTATGGTGATTGCCACTACGGAGGATTTATTGGATGTTCCGGCGGGTACTTATCAGCTACGGATTATTGATGATGCCGGTTGTCGGCAATCGTCGGAGGTCTATGTTTTGGAATTGGTGATGAACACGGTCAACCAAACGATCGAACCTTGGTTAGTGTACCCGAACCCTGCTAATGAGTACCTTTACTTGGAAGCACCCGTGTTGGATTTTACAGAAACCCAAATTCGTTTATTTGATCGCACTGGCCGCTTTTTTGATCCTCCCTTAGCAATCGTTGGATCCGGTTTTCGGATATCGTTGGAAACCCTTCCAAGCGGTTTATACTTCGTTG
>JBCDIO010000033.1:0-12307 GCA_038748815.1 Bacteroidota bacterium | reverse complement strand
TAGTTGTTTCCAATGATCTTTTGTACGGTAACAATCGGACGAGCGTATTTGGCAGTTTTTCTAGGGTTAGAATCCCCGACAAACTCTTGGAGAAGACGACTACCCAAAGGAAAAGTAGGTATACAATCTGGCTCGTTTTACAATTCTTTTTAGCTTTAGTCAAGTTTGAGTATAGTCCTCTTGTTACAAGGCGGATGGTTAAAATAGAGAGCGTTATGGAAAAACGAGTGTGCATTATTGGAGTGGGGCCTTCGGGGATCACTGCTTTAAAAAATCTTGTGGATGAAGGCCTTCAGGTTGTGGCCTATGATCGAAATCAAGAAGTCGGTGGTAATTGGATTTTCACAGAAAGTGAATCTCACTCCAGTGTTTTCGAGACCACTCATATCATCAGTTCAAAAACGCTTTCTCAGTACGCTGATTTTACTTTTGATGATTTTGATCCTTCGGTACCAGACTACCCCAGTCACCGTCAATTGGCGGCTTACTTTCAAGCGTACGCTCGACAGTTTGATCTGTACCGACATATTGAGTTTGAAACCGAAGTGCTAAATGCGCAGCGTAAACCAAATGGCGGTTGGATACTGAAGATTCGGCAGCAGGGGATAGAACGCGAAGAGGAATTTTCCGACCTGGTAGTTTGTAATGGGCACCACTGGAACCCACGGATGCCGCAGTATCCGGGTAGCTTTTCGGGGCAGTTTTTGCATTCTCACCAATACAAAAAGGCGGCGCCTTTTGCCGGGCAACGAGTCTTGGTTATTGGTGGGGGAAATTCTGCCTGTGATGTGGCGGTAGAAACGAGTCGAGTGTCGGCCCAAACGGATATTTCCTGGCGACGTGGCTACCGCATTATTCCCAAATTCGTTTTTGGTAAGCCATCGGATATCGTTGCTTCCCGATTTTCCAAATTGCCAATGTTTTTGCGCCGGCGTATGGCAGAATTAATGATCCGCGTGTTGGTTGGAAAAAATTCGTGGCATGGCTTACAGGATCCCGAAAACCGGTTCGGAGCAACCCACCCCACGATCAACGAAGAGCTACTCTATCGAGTTCGGCACGGAAAGGTGAATCCACGGATCGATATTGCGCGGCTCGATGGTAATACCGTTCATTTCAAAGACGGTAGCCAGCAAGATTACGATGTTATCATTGCTTGTACGGGCTACATTATTACCCACCCTTTTTTCCAGGAGGATTTTATCAACTACCGGGAGGGGCCGGTGCCCTTATACCTCAAAATGTTACATCCAGAATATGCTGATCTGTTCTTTATTGGGCTTTTTCAGCCACTGGGGTGCATCTGGCCCGGTGCCGAGTTACAGTCCAAGATTATGGCTCGTCAATTAGCGGGGAAATGGCAGCGTCCGGCTAATATTAAAACTCTAGTGGAGCGCGAGCTGCGTAACCCCCACTTCGAGCAGATCAAGACCCCTCGGCACACGATTACGGTGGACTATCATCTATTCGTAAAGGAGTTGCTTAGAGAACTCCCGAAGGACTACATTCGCAAACAACGGCCCGCATTCGCTGAGTAGTCTATTCAACAACGGGTTCTGGTGGGAACAAATAAACGAGGGGTTGGTAAAAACGCCGAGCCCAGTCTTTTTCATTATGGTCATCTCCCGGAAACTTGAGGCTGATAAAATCCTTGCCATTGATAAATCCTCGCATACCCATGGAGCGTGAAAAGGCGGTTTGCCAAACTTGATATTCCGAGTCTAAGCCTTGGTCTCCGTGATCTAGGTATAGGTGTTTCCCTTCCAGAGATGGCATATTATCGGTTAAGAATTTGATCATAGCTTCGGTAGCTGCCGGGTCTGGTGTGGCCCCCTGTATCGGCCAATGTGGTGACAGAGCCGCCGCACCACCAAAAATCTGTGGGTAACGGACAAAGCCATACAAGGAGATGAGTCCCCCCATGCTAGATCCAATAAGAAAGGTGTTAGAAGGATCGGCGAGCGTTCTGAATTCTTTGTCAATAATTGGTTTAAGATCATTGACAAGCCAGTCTAGATAGCGATCTGATTTTGGGCTTCCTTCGGCTTTAATCATGCGGTCCTGCACATCTTGAGGGAAGGTTAGAAAAGCTTGCTCAGGTACGTATTCGGCCCAGCGATCTGCGGTATTCCAGATTCCTACGACAATACAGGGGGGGATAGAGCCTTTCTGAATTTGGTTTTCAATTTCCCTAGCTACCTCCCAGGTATCTCCGGTGAAAGCCTCCTCGGGGAAGAATAAATTCTGACCATCGTGCATGTATAGAACGGGCACTCGCAACTCCGGATCGTCCAAATAGGCCTGAGGAACCCATACATCTACATTACGAGGAAGAAGGCCATCTGCTTGTACCTGTGCCAACCGCGTAATATTGGCATTGATGGTTTCTACGGTAGTCGGCTGACAAGACCATAGGATCCAAAGGAGGAAGCAGCTAAGTAGTGTACGGTAAAGCATAAAGCAGTTAATTCGAGGTCGATGAATAGTTTTCGCCCCCAAAGATAGTTTACGCGTCTTTATCTAGACGTATAACTTCTGCCAAGCTTTGTTGAAATAGGTAGTACGGCCTCCGATCTTGGCGTGCTCTGCTTTACCTTTCCCATTCGGGGCAGGGTGCCCATCGACCCGCCAATCCCAAATCCAGGGCTTTGGGTAGGACTTATACTAGGGAAGTTGATCGACGGCTTGTTGCAGAATTTCCTGTAAATGTTGGAAAAGTTCCGTTCGTTTCTTCTTAGTGATAGCACCGGTCACCGAAGCGGGATGAACTCTAGCTCGATAGCAAGCTACGTCGGCGTACAGATTACCAACGCCCGCTAAATTGGATTGATTCAATAACCAACCCTTTATAGTTCCTTTGGCCTGTTCGGTATTTTTCAGAAAAGAATTTAGCTCTAAAGTCAGCGCATCTTCACCAAGACCAACCTCCTGGATATAAGCTTCTCGGTCTTCCAAATAGAGGATGCGGGCAAATTTGCGGGGGCAATCGAATCCCAAATGCATCCCATCGGTAAATTGAAAAACGAACCGTTCGTATTTAGGAGCTTCCTCGGGTTCGGCGTAATATTTTAAATCTCCGGTCATCCCAAAGTGCAGGAGAATATCGTGCTGATTATCGAGCCGGGCGAAAAGGTATTTCCCTCTGCGGTAGGTATCTACGAACGTTCGGCCGGTGAGAGCATCGATGAAGGCATCGCCAGAAATATTGCGTAATATCTTATCATCGGCCACCCGAACGTGTTGAATCGTTTGTTGCAGAGCGGCTTTACGAAAGTATTGGTTGAACGTATGTACCTCAGGTAATTCAGGCATCGGAATTGTTTTTAGCTACAACTTATTCCGGGATGGAATGTTTAGCTAAACGGATTTGGAAAATGGGAAAAAACCTTGGGGTAAATAACCTGCCGTTTTTGGTTTTCTAAATCCATATTGGGGCTTATTAGTATGATAATCAATATTTTATTGGTGCAAGATGACTAGCTTTTCTTACTAGTTCGAGAAAAAATAATTGGTTAAAATTACTTATTATTAATCTGTCTTATACGTCTACTAGACCTCACCCCGAGTACTCGGGGCGTAGACGTAAGACCTAACTCGGGCTAAGGGAAGGCCAGACGAAGCACTGACACAAATGCGGCAAGCTTCCTTATCTTTGTAATATGATAATCGAAAAGTCACCGTATCTGCTATACTGCGATACCGAAGGGAATGTCTTTGAGGATACTAGCCTATATGCGCTCGGTAGAAGTGGGTATTATTCGGAGCAAGTACCTCTCGAGGATTGGATTGAGCTACCCGATGGGGGAAGTTTGTACAACCTGCCCCGCCGCCGTGCGGTAGGAGTAGATGTCGAAACCGGAGAGGTTCGGGTTTGCCAACTGGGCTGGGCGGTTGCTGCCTTTATCCCACCAGCTTACACAAGCCTCTACCTAGCTAGTTGGATGAATCTAGACGATTCCGAAACGCTACCCCTGTTTAACTATACTGCCGTTGGATTTTACGATGATCGATTTTTTGTGCCCGCTCTGCGGATAGAACAGGATATTCGACAAGAAACCGCTGGCTACGATGAGCAGGAAGTGGAAACCGGTATGGAATCCCTTCTACAGGCATTTCCAAATAATCGCCTTGTTGCCCACTTGGCCAATAATTGCGCGGATCGGTATAATTGCCCCGCTGCCCGCAACTACTTTATGGGGCGTTGGGAATGCCCAATTCCGAGTTCGCCGGCCTGTAATTCGAATTGTCTGGGATGTATTTCCTTTCAACCAGAAGATGAAACGATTATCTCTAGTCACGATCGGCTAAATTTTAGACCTACCGCTGGAGAGATCGTAGAATATACCGTTCCCCATTTAGAAACAGCACCTTATCCAATTATTAGCTTCGGTCAAGGCTGTGAAGGGGAGCCCCTTCTGATGTGGCGTACGATTCGGGAAGCAATCCAACAAATCCGCCGCTTCACTGATAAAGGAAGTATCAATATCAATACCAATGGCAGTAAACCAGATGCCGTTGCCGCCTTGTGCGAAGTCGGCCTCAACAGTATACGAGTTAGTACCAATTCGGTGCAAAAATGGCTCTACGATGCCTACTATATTCCGAATAATTACACCTTTGAAGATATCATAGAAAGCCTACGGATTGTTAATCAAAACGGGGGGTGGACGAGTATTAATTACTTTGTGTTCCCCGGTATGACGGATAGCGAAGAAGAATATCAAGCCCTTCGAACGGTCATCCGAGAAACGGGACTCAATATGATACAGTGGCGAAACTTTAGTATTGATCCTGATTGGTATTTAGAAAAAGCAGGGGTCGAGGATACCCCACCAACTATGGGTATTCGTACCCTTATGCAACGACTTCGAGCCGAATTTCCAGATTTGAAATTTGGCTATTTCAATCCTCCGATCGAACGGATTAAAGGAGATTATTCCACTGACTTTGCCCGTACCTAATGCGTTTTAAATCCTGGATTATACATGAGACGGACTGGTGGATGGCTATCAATAAGCCGGCGGGGCTCATTGTAGAGAAAAGCCCGTTCGAGCCCACTACGGTTGAATCGGTGGCATGGCCCTACTTAGAAAAACATCAACAGGGAAAGAAATACCTCGGAATTGTTCACCGCTTAGATCGGGTTACCTCGGGTGTACTACTTCTGGCAAAACGCAAAACAGCCCTGCGGCACTTGAATCAGCAGTTTGCGGATCGGGTCGTTGCGAAAGAATATCTGGCGGTAGTGGAGGGAACCTCTCCTCGCTCCGAAGATCAACTCAAGCACTATTTGGTCAAGGACCAAAAAGCCAAGAAAGCGATTGTCCATACGCTGCCAAAGCCAAAAAGTACCACGGTCATATTAGATTATCATCGCTTGCAGGAAGCCAATGGCACCAGTCTTTTACAAATTATTCCTAAGACGGGTAAATTCCATCAAATTCGAGCTCAATTAGCCGCGATTGGTTGTCCAATCGTTGGGGATAGTAAGTACGGTGCTCAGGGGCTAGAATATCCTAAAGAAATTGGTTTACACGCCGCTCGACTCACCTTCGTTGATCCGCAGACAGAAAAACAAATCACCATTGAGGCTCCCCCCTTGGGACCGGATTTTCATCCGTTTGCAAAAGACCTTTTTTCTGATTAAAGTGCTCTTCTTCGACTAGGGTTTTAATGCTTCTTAGCATCTTCTGCTCCATGAAGAAACTGACCAACCCCATTCCGTAAGGAAGAAAAAAGTCGGAAACTCGTCGGCCTGAGGGGCGACTTAGGGTGCGCACTAACAGCCGACATCCCTCCCCGTGGGGTTGGAGATGAAAACTCCAAACCGCCTCAGGAACAAAGTTGACAAGGCCCGGTTTTCTCCCTTTCATGGTTTTTGAATTTCCGACTAAAACAATGGCCTGATCCTTTTCCAGTTCAGCGACTAGGAAGCCACCCTTGGGATGAAGCCGCACTAAGTCACCAATCTGTAGATGCTGCCACTCGGGATGAATCGATGAGGTCCTGCGGATTTGTAGACCGAAAAGGTTTTCTAATAGGGTGTAAGAATAAAAGCCCGCTTTCCCTTGACCAATTTGCGTCAACCAAGGCCACACTTCGGCGGTGGAAGCTTTTATGGTAATGGCTCGCGTTGTTTTAAATAAAGGAAGAGGAATCCAGTGGTCTCCGGTTAAAAATGCTTGAAATTCTTGGTTAGTGCTGCCCCATTGGTTTGTCCATGGAGTAAGAATAATGACCATGCTAGCCAGTAGCATACATCCTACGATCAGTAGACCCATCCTATACTTTTTTGCATAAGATCGGATATTCTACAAGTAGAAAAGGTGATGCTTACAATCAGCAGTATCTGCTATTTGTCACGCTATACAGCGGTGGGAGCTTCCCGGAATTTGGAAAAATTGGTTCCAACCTGCTTTTTGAAAAAGCGAGAGAAATGGGCGATATCTTCGAATCCTAAGCTGGTCGCGATATCCTTCATGCTCCATCTAGTAATGGTAGCGAGCCGCTTAGCTTCTAAGGCCAGCCTATTTTTGATAAAGTCTTTCGCAGAAGACCCAGTCTCGGCTTTAACGACCACGTTCAAAAAATTGCTGGTTAGATCTTGCTTTAAAGCGAGCTGTTGTACCTGATGGCATTCCCGAAAGTCTTTATTAAGATCCTGGAAGAATTGCCGAACGATTTCTGCTCGTCTTCCGGACAAGCCATTCTCTATGGATTGTTTGCTGATCTTTGCCGATCGCATAAATTCCAAGGTCAGAATGCGAACCAACGACCCTCCGACCATATCTTCGAAGCGTGGATTCGTGCTATTCTGTTCTTCTTCTAAACAAGAAAAAATATGCTTGATCCGCTGCAGGCTCTTGGTCTCAAAAGAAGCTTCGATCTCTTGATCAAAATGAAAAAATAAGTTCAGAGCAGCTTGTTCGGACTTCGCCAGCGCATATCGTTCGTAGAATTTAGGTTCGACCAGCAAAAGATGTCCGGTAGTACCGGGCAAATAATGCAGATGATGTAATTGGCCAGGGGCAATTATTGTCGCTTGATTTTCGCGTAGCGTTGTCAACTGGAAGTCCGCTCGTTGCCGCGCTTGGCCACTTGTGATTAGTTGGATAGCATAATACGAACTTAAGTGTAGCTCGTCAGCTATCGCTATTTTCCATTGATCGGGATGTTCAATGGGGGCATAAAGAAATGGTTGTCCTAATTTGTGAAAAGGAATCTGGAAGTATGATGTTGCCATAGATATTTTCCCCTACAGTCGTGTTTGGTTAAGAACCCTTTAGCCTCTCTATTGTTCTAAAATATCTTTTAGGTCTTGATCAGATATCAATATGAAATCATGATAAAAAGAAATCACGGCATTATTGTTATGATTATTGTCAACTTTTAGTGACGCTCTCTATACCTCCTTCCAGATGGTATAGTCGAGTAGAGGGAAAGTATTGTAAAGCAATACTCAAAGCACTCAATGATCTTTTCCCCGTTTGACAATAGAATAGAATTGGTCCTTCGGTTGGTAGGTCTTGTATACGCTCTTTCAACTCTGCTAGCGGGATGCAGTAGTCACCCAATGCTTTTGCCCGATGCTCAGCCAGCGTACGTACATCAATAAGGGTAGGTGCCGGACTCATATTTTTAACTTCTTCCCAACGGACGATCTGCTGGGATGCAGGAGCGGTAGGTAATTGGCAGTATTGATCATACCAGGTGAGATCCTGAATAGTAACCGAAGGGTTTATTGGAATACGAATCCTACGAAAACGCATGCTCAATGCATCGATCAAGAGTAAATAACCACTCAAGGATTCGCCAATACCCGCTAGTAACTTAATCGCTTCGGTGGCCTGTAGAGTGCCGACAATGCCGGGTAATACTCCGAGTACCCCTCCCGTGGCACAATCCGGAATGGAGTCGGGTGGGGGAGGAGTAGGAAATAAGTCCCGATAGTTGGGGCCTCTTTGTCCATCAGATTTTGACTGGTTGAAGACAGCTACTTGTCCGTCAAATCTAAAAATAGAGGCGTAAATATTGACTTTATTCTGGAGAACACAAGCGTCGTTGATTAAGTACCGAGTGGCAAAATTATCGGTTCCATCCAGAATAAGATCGTAGGATTCGATGAGTTCAAAGACATTATCAGGGGTTAGGGCAATCGGGTAGCTTTCTACCTTAATGTGTGGGTTCATACCCTTGAGCCGAGCTTTGGCAATCTCTGCTTTCTTTTTTCCGAGATCATCTATCCCGTAGAGCACTTGACGTTGGAGGTTAGAGCGCGAAACTTGGTCCGGATCTACGATGCCGATCTGGCCAACTCCGGCGGCGGCTAAATAGCATAATGTGGGGCAACCTAATCCTCCGGCACCAACTACTAAGACTCTACCGGCCCGCAATCGCTCCTGTCCTTCTTCCCCAAAATCCGGCAGGGAAAAATGACGGGCGTACTGAACTTTCTCTTCTTCATTGAATGCCGGCATGTACTTTTTTGAATGATAACAAATGAGTAGGATAAAAGTAAAGTTACTGGCTTAGGGATGGACAATTATTGTTTCCGTATCCCTTCGTTAATTTACGGAATTCTTGATTACCACTTTTCGTATTTGAAAAGACAAGCTTCTTTTCCTCAATCCACAGGACTTTCTTGGTTAGAAAGAAATATAGAACTTTATGAATGGCTAAACATAGCATCTCTAAACCGGATTCTTTTTGACGCGAACCTTCTTACACTGGTTATTTTACCTACTATTTATTAGTGCATCTCCCTTGCCTACTCTGTCTCAGGTCGAGGTCGTACCCTTCCATTCTTATCTAAAAACGGAAGGATTACCGGGATCGACTGTACCCGCTTTGGTGGAAGATAGCCTCGGTTTCATTTGGGTTGGAACCAATCGTGGACTCGCCAAATTTGATGGGTTTTCTTTCGATCGAGTTCCTTTAAAAAGTGGCCTAAAGGACGCATGGATCTCTGCGTTGTACAAGGATCAGGCTGGCCGAATTTGGGTCTGCAGCAGTAACGGATTATATCTGTTCGATCAGCAAAACGAGTCCTTCTGCCCCAAAGCATTCAACGAAGAAACGGCCCCTTCGGTGCGTTCAATATTTCAAGATAGCAAGGGACGGTATTGGTTAGGGACTCAGCGGGGGATTTATGAATTTTTTCCAACTACGGGAGCGCTGCTCTCTGCCTATACCCCCAATTTTAAATCCGGCCGACTCACCCCAGGCATTGCCGAAGATGCATCGGGGTTTATTTGGGCCAGTAGCCAAGAGGGGTATTTCAGGATTGATCCCACCACCAGAATGGGGCAATCCGTTTTGGCACTCCCTACTACAGATCTGCCTAAAGACGAACAAAAATCATTGGGCTTAGCCCAACTACCCGACGGTCGTCTTATCGTTGCTTCCCGCCGGGGGCTCTGGACCTGGGAACAGAACCAATTTGTGCCCTTCGAGCTAGAGGGTATGGACCCCATGACCGAATTTCGGGATCTCTTAGTCGACCAGGCAGGGCTTCTCTGGGTAGGTACTGGAACCAGAGGGGTTTTAGTGCTTGACCCCAACACACAGCAGATTTTACACCACTTCAATTATGCGCCCGATCAACCGCTCGGTCTTGGAAACAATACTATTTATAAGCTCTATCAAGATCAAAGAGAGAACATATGGATTGGAACCTTCAATGGGCTATATCGAGTGCAATGGAGTCAGCGAAAAGGGCAATTCTGGCAGAACTTTGCCGGTCAAGGGAATTTAAAGAATCATATTCTGGCCTTACATAAAGATCGACAGGGCCAGGTTTGGACGGCCACCATGCGGGGGCTATATGTGACGCATCCCAAAGGTGGGGTCAAAGCCCTAGAACATCCTCATATTCTTGCCGGAGCGTTTAACCCAGTCTCTGATTTTGCCGAAGATGAGCAGGGATATATATGGTTTTCGATCAATGGGGTGGGCTTATTTAAGGTGGCTAAGCGTTCTCATAAAGTAGACCTGGTAGCCTCTTCTGCGGACTTTGGAGTACGTTCTTTGCGAAGCTTACAATTCGATTTAGAAACCCCGCATCACTTATGGATTTCAACCCGGCGTGGCTTAGTTCGATTCAACTGCTTGAATCAGGAAAAGGAATGGATTCAACCAGTGGACTCCAGCTCTTCGGGATATTTTGCCTTTTGCCAGAAGGAAAATGGAGGCGCCTGGTTATTGGCGAAAAATGCCGCCTATGCGCTGAATGAGAATCATCAAATCATCGATTCTTTGCAATGCCCTATCCCTTTGGGTACAAGCACCATGGAAGTTATTCGGGATATTTTACCCTGGAAGAATGGACTACTGCTAATGGGGCGGAAGGCTCTGGCTTATTGGGAAATCAAACAAGGGATTACCCGCACCTGGATGATTCCGGATGACTGGCTAAAGTCCTCTCTTAGAGATTTGATCGCAGGTTCGTCGAATAGCATTTGGCTAAGTACCGGCAGCCAGTTATTGCATTGGTCTTTGTTGCAGAATGAGGGATCCGCTATATCTATTGAGCCGCTGCTGCAATCGGTAAATACAGGAACTCTGAAAGTTACTCCCGGCGATTCCTTAGTAGTGGGAGGAGCCAACGGATGGTTCGAACGATCGTTGTACCCTCCACGGAAAACCATGACTGGACCCAATCCGATCTTTCGTACCTACGAAATTCCGGGCCGAACGATCGTCGATTCGCTTCCTTTAGCCTACCAACAAACCTTGTATTTAGAGCCTGAAGACCAAGTTATTACCATCGCATTCGCTGGCTTAGGAGCCATCGACCCCTTGAATACCGAGTACCGATACGAGCTCAAGGGATTTGACGAAAAGTGGCAATTGCTTATGGATCGAAGGTTCGTAACCTATACCAATTTAGATCCAGGAAGATATGTATTAGCGATGCAGGCCCGAAATCCAGGTGGTCAGTGGTCGGAACTAACCGCTAATTTGCCCATTACTGTATTGGCAGCCTTCTGGGAAACAGCTTGGTTTATGGCTTTAGTCGTTACGACGAGTCTTATTATCCTAGCGCTCATATTTCGAAATTGGGACCGCAACCGCAAACTGGCCCAGCAAAAGGAAATCGCCGAACGATCGGCCCATTACAAATCCTTATTTCTAGCGAATATGAGCCACGAAATCAGAACACCGATGAATGCGGTAGTAGGCTTAAGCGATCTGTTGCGGGAGACTTCTTTGGATGAAAAACAAAAAGTATACGCGGAAACCATTCACCAATCCGCCCAGGATTTACTGGTTATCATCAATGATATTCTAGACTTATCGAAAATTGAATCCGGTAAATATCCGCTAGAAAATAAATCGTTTGCCATTCAGGAGGTGGTGGAGCAAGTGCAACAAATCATTTCATTTCCTTTACAGAAAAAACAGTTAGATTTTTCGCTAGCCATTGATGCAGATATACCCGACCGTTTGGTAGGCGATCCGGTAAGGCTTAAACAAGTCCTGGTCAACTTATTGGCAAATGCCGTTCGATTTACGGAGGAAGGGAGTGTCGGACTCTCTATCCGCGTAAAAGAAAAATTGGATCAAACGTTTTGGCTTACATTTCTAGTGTCGGATACCGGCCTTGGGATTTCGGCCGAAAATCAAAAACGTATTTTTACTTCCTTTGAGCAAATCGAACGGCCGGAAAAAAGTGGTGGTACGGGCTTAGGCTTGGCTATTTGCCAACAATTGATTGAGCAACAAGGCGGAACAATTAAGGTAGAAAGTTCCCTGGGGAAAGGAAGCCAATTCACCTTCACGCTGCCTTATGCAGTCGCCCAAGGGTCCACCCCTCAAATTATAAAAGAAAACCGAGGAAAAGCATTGAAGGGGCTGCGCATTCTATTGGTGGAGGATGGTGTTTTTAATCAACTAATTGCTTCAGAAGTCCTAGAAAATTACATTCCTGAGGTGCAAATTACGATCGCAGAAAATGGAATGACCGGGCTCTTGACATTGGCCAAAGACTCCTTTGATATTGTCTTGCTCGACTTCAAGATGCCGGGGATGGACGGCTACGAGGTAACTCAGCGAATCCGAGGACAGGAGCGGGAAGATATTCGAGAAATCCCGATCATTGGTCTAACGGCTACTGCCGTCGCCGAACATCTGGATAAAGGATTGCAGGTAGGAATGAATGCTATGCTAACTAAACCGCTAGAGGCCGAAAAATTGATTAATACAATCTATGCGTGGACCCGTCATAAATCTGAAAAAACTGAGTGAATTACTGGGTGATAATTCGACTCGTGCCCAAGAGTACGTTGATCTGTTCCTGGCGCAGACG
>JBCDIO010000032.1:0-12440 GCA_038748815.1 Bacteroidota bacterium | reverse complement strand
TTCGGGATCTCCAAATAGCTCTTCCAGCACCATGGGTTGATCAGGGATACCATCTCCGTCTGTATCGAGAATAAATTTGGCGGGGGGGTATTGCGTCTGCAAAAGCTGGTCGTATGCTTGCACGGTTGCCATGCTCAGGGTGGCCATACTGCTAATTTTGTTTCCCCATACCGGGATACGACTAGTATCAATACCCCAGGGATTATCAGCCTCTACCGCCTGTTGTTTAAAAAAGCGCACCGCAGTCCGTCCATCTTGCATAACTCGATAAACAGCTTGTATGAGACCGGTAGCTCGGTCGGTTGGCATAGCAGCAAGTGGATTCCATCCCAATCGATAATTGATGGCAGCGGAGGTGTAGCCATATTTTGCCAAACGCCTGCAAGTCTCTACCACACTTGAATCCCGATGAGTACCTAATGTAGTACCATTCGTTACAGGTGGCAGAAAAAAGCCCCCGTGTAAGACGAGTACTAATGGTCGATTAGTGTTAATATCTCCAGCGGGTTCATAAAAGTCTAGCTCGAGTGTATCGGGGACCAGTTCCCCATTAACCCACACTTCGTTAGCTGTGGCATTGACCCCGTATACAATATTTTGCTGTACTTCCACCTCCTCAAATACTGGATTTAGATAGCGTTGGGCTTGGATGGTTTGGGGGATTAAAACCAAGGGTACGAGAAAAAGAATGTGGAAGCGCATAATATTGGTTGTTGCTACTCCTTTAAAATACGAAAAGCCCGATCAACATTCGTTGATCGGGCTTTCGTTATCTTGTACTCAACTCGAAGCTACTAGTTGAAGATTAGCTTCTTCGATATACTCTGGCCTTCTTCAAAGCCAATTTGCATGATGTACATACCGCTCGGTAAGTCACCACGTGACATGAAGAAGTAGTTGGTATCTAAGTTGTTGAACGTACGTAGTACTTGTCCATTCTGGTCAAATAGTACCACATTCTTCATTGGGAAGTCTGGTGCAGACGTCAATAATACTTCGTTACCAACGGGGTTTGGAGCCAAGGTCAAAGCAACCATTTGCTCTTCCAATTCTTCTACTGAAGTTACCTCAAGGCCCATAGCGGCTACCGCACGGGGTGCGTAATAACCCATGATGGTGTCGATGTTTGTCCGGGCTTTCTCTGCGGACATCCCTTCATTTAGGAGTAAGCCGTTCTCATGAAAGGTTAAACCGGATGGGTGAGGAAGCATATTCCAGGGAATACCCATACCAGCACCCGGTGCTGGTGCTCCTGGATCCCACCATTCTATAGCAACTCCTTCATCCTCTCCATTGCTATTTTCTGGACGAGTATATGGGTAAAGGGCTTCGAAGTAATCGTGATCTGCATTCGCAGAGTTACCGATAGCCGTAGTCGTAAAATCATCATTGATGTTGGCATCGATGAACACTTGATTATTTCCTAGGGCATCCTGCTCGGTGTGAATAACCAGTCCACCCTGAACCTGCACAATCGGGTCACCCGTAGTAGGTACGACCAATACCGCATCTTCGTATGGTGCGAAGAAGTCGAAAGCCGACTGTATAGTAATGAGAGGTGGTGTCTCTTCGTCTAACCAAGAAATATCACCTAGAGCCCCACCAACATTGACGCTCAGCTGGTATTCAGAGCTGATGCCCGGGTAGTTGACGTAATTAGAGGTGTCACCCCCAGGGAAACCAAACGCCGCATCTGGAGCAATCGTTAGGTTCTTTCCTTCGATGTCACCGTGGTAGGTAGGAACTACCATTGGGGTCTCTGGAACACCATCACCGTCGGTATCCAACAGGAATTTTCCGGGAGGATTCATCGCCGTTGGAATTTCGTTGTAATTATTAACGGTGGCCATCCCCAAGGTAATGTAGCCGCCGGTACCGGTTCCGATACAAGCAATTGCTGATGTATCAATACTGTACTGGTTATCACCATTGATAACGTCATTTTTGAAGTAACGGATCGCGGTCCGTCCATCCTGAATTCCACGGTAAGAGGCCTGGATCAAACCAAGGGCCCGTTCTGGCTGCGTAGCCGCTAATGGATTCCAACCCAAACGGTAACTTACCGAAGCAGCGGTGTATCCATACTTCGCCAAGCGAGTACAGATTTCTACGACACTAGAGTCGGTACGTAAGCCAGAAATCTGGCCATTCGTTACCGGTGGTAAGAAATTACCGGTGTGGAAAACCAAGGCTAAAGGACGCTCGGTTTCGGTATCACCTACTGGCGTGTAGATATCCATCTTTAGTTCTTCGGGAAGAAGTTCTCCCGCGGTACCGATCTGTAGGATCGTGGCATTTACCCCGTAGGTAATATCTGCTTCAACAGATACTTCGTCGAATACCTCCGTTAGATAACGCTGGGCGTTAGCCTGGAACGATAGGCCTAGAGCGACGAATAATAACATGAATAGAGTAGCGATTCTTCTCATGGACAGTCTTTATGTGTTTGTCAAAAAAATAGGATTTCTAATTATTTTATTTTTTCGGTTCGTAGGTCAGCGCAATATACGCCAAGCGTCCAATCCGTGGACCACCGTAGGTCTGGAAAGCCAGATTATTGAGTAAGTTACTAGCCCCAACCTTTAGGGTGGTATCAATCTTTTTAAAGGTATAATTTACCTGAACATCAACCATATCATAAGACGGAATGAATCCGGTAAATTGTGGGGAGCCCTCAAACAGGAATCCTTCGATCCACTTGTAATTGATGTTGAAGCCGAAGTTTTTCAGCTTCATAAAGTCGATATTTAAATCCCGACCACTAATGCCTACGTTGAATTTATGCTCCGGCGTGTTGAAGGCAGGAATGATCGGATCGTTAGGGTCTGCTTCGAGTAATACATTCCAAGAATAGTTCCCCTGGAAAGATAATTTTTTGGCAAAATAATAGTTGACCCCAATCGCGAGACCTTGGGTAGTAACTCGGTTATCCGAGTTGGCAGCGTAGCGATAGGGTTGAATTTCCTGGACGGTTAAAAGCCCATCCGTGATGACATAATCGAGATCTACCCCAATTTGAAAACCGATGAAGTCTCGGTAAATACTGTAGTAATAACCCAGGTCGACATAAACTTTATCAAAGAGCGTAGTCCGGTAACCTGCTTCAATAGTGCGCACCCGTTCGGGACGAATAGGGGCAATATTAAAAGAGTCTAGGAAAGAAATTTGTTGATTATTAGCAAAAAAGTCTTCCAGCGATTCTATGGTGACTAGGTCCTGGGCTCCGTTTAAATTTCCGGACAGAATAGCCGGACCTACATTCAAGAATAGGTATTGATCGCTCAAGGTTGGATTTCGAATCGCCGAGGAGAAGGACACCCGGAAGAAATTGTTTTGTCCGGGGGTATATACCACGGATCCGGCGGGGGAGAATAACCAATCAAAGTTTTGGTTTTTATCCGCCCGGGCGGCGAATTGAATCTTTACCTTCTTATCAAATAAGGACTTCTCCGCTCCACCGTAGAAACCGAATTCTAGGTTGGTGATGCGCTGATCGGTGGTGTCAGAGAAAACCGTACCTCGCGAAACCGGCGTATACAGACGGCTATTGGCACCAACGGTGATATAGTCAATCCAGGTTGGGGTAAACTTGTATTCACCGTGTACGTGATAAAGCGCTGAATTATCGAAGAAGCGCGTACCCCCTTCGCTGCGCAGTTTACCAGTGATATCGTTAAAAAGCGAATCGAAGCGCTCGGTACCGGGGGCAAAGTAGGCTACTGATTGGGAAGAACCACGCCCGGGACCATCCGCAGCGGCGGCGGCTTCGGCGTGCCAAACCGTCAAAGAGTCGTTGAAGTCAATCAAAAACTGCTCGGCGGCGGGAGTGTCGAAGGAAGTTACGACCATATTGGTTTCCGGATCGAATTCTACTTGTAATTGTGGATAGCCAGCTTCGTAAACCCGATCTTCTACATTCCTCAACCAATAATCTTGGTAATCGATGGACCACTCCAAATTCTCCTTGGCAATTTCTTGCATTTTGAGGGCGGTAAAGAATGGATCGTACGAATCGCCGGCTCCGGTGCGGGTCGTATAACCTCTTATGAAGTATTCTCCTTTCTTACGGAATTCTACCTTGTTTTGTAAGAAGGTAATGTTGCGCAAGCTAAACCGGTTGTCCCCTTGGTATACGGTGGTTCCAGCCCCGAAATTAGTTACGGCCAGAATTTCCGGCGACTGGTCTTGTAATTCTGGTTTGGTGCGGAAATGCAGCGCGAGGTTTGCCTTGTAATTGCGGGTGCCATAATCAACGAGGTCTTCTTCCCGGTAGCCCGTACGGTACCAGGTTTGTAGCCCCGGATTGGTTACGAGTCCAAAATCGGAAAAGTCATTCCCCGATTGGTATTCGTCTCCGTAGATGTTAACGGCATCAAAGCCACCGGGGTTATTTGCGGGAACGCGAGATTCATCTACCGGATCGAAATTGTCGGCTACCCAGTCGTCGGCGCGGAGGTATTCAAAGTTGGCTTTGTAGGCAAACCAATCATTGCCATCCTTATTAGCAACCGCATCTGCGTAGCGGATAGCCGTTTTGAACATATTTCGTTCTCCCCCTTTCACCATAGCGGATAAACCTTGGTGGAAGAATGGATCTTTGGTTTCCATAGCGATTACTCCGTTGAAGGCGTTAGGGCCATAGAAGGCGGAGCTCGCACCTACGACCAGTTCCACCTTAACCACATCCAATTCTGAAGTACCCAAGAAGTTACCCAGAGAGAAGTTCAAGCCCGGAGCTTGGTTGTCGACACCATCAATAGTCTGTAAAGAACGAACGGGACTCGTACTATTGAAGCCCCGGGTATTGACCACTTTAAAACCTAAACTAGCAGCGGTTAAGTCCACGCCTTTCAAAGAACCTAATCCATCGTAAAAATCAGCAGCCGGGGTCTCTTTGATGGAGATCAAGTCCATCGCCTCGATGGTTAGTGGCGATTCTTTCTGCTTATCAGAAATCCGAGTATCAGTCACCTCAACTCCTTCCAACAGTACGGCATCTTCCTCTAGGGTGATTCGCATTTTACTATTATCGGGGACCTCGAGCGTCCGCGTGCTAAAACCTACGTAAGAGACCTCGATAGTAAAAGGGTAGGGGGTGTCCGTTTTGAACTCAAAGCTCCCATCCCAATCGGTGACGGTTCCTTCGGTAGTACCGCTGATAACAACGGAGGCTCCAATGAGTGCATCACCGTTGGCAGCATCCGTAATGGTGCCACGTACGATGTTTTGTGACCACGTGGGTAGTGCCAACAATAGGGCCAAGGTGAAGAGTATCGTTCCTTTTTTCATAGGTTTCGAATAGCAAGAGTCATTAACTTTGATAGTACTGGAACGCAAGCAAGGCTACCTTACCCAGCCCATAAATGGAGAGTGGTGCACATACTTCGGTTCGTTCTTTTTTGGCAACAGAACTCGGGGAGGTCTAAATATCAGGTATGGGAATGAAGGTTGAAATGGGCCAGAAAATCAGGTCGTGCTCCTCCTAATGAGTTCTCAATTCTTTCTAACGATTACTCTTCGTCCGATGCGGCCGGATAATAATTTATCCGATTAGATGGAATCCAAATAATTGTAAGTAAGCCATCGGCAATGTTAACTAAAATTTGGTGAAAAAACCTTTTTCTGTTCGACTTATTTCCAGGAAATCAGACCAAATCCTTGCCGATTTGAGCGAATAAAAAACCGACAAAACGCTTGACCAGCACCTTGTCGGTTGATTCTCAGTAAATTTAACCAAGGAAATTCTAGCGAATGCCCACTTGAATTATTTTTTTCCTAATTCGTGGGCTCTTTCCAAGGCTGCTTTAGCACCCGCGCGAATTGAATCCCCTAAACCATCGTTCATAAATTGACCCAGAGCTGCTTCTGTGGTTCCACCGCGCGAAGCAACTCGTTGAATCCATTCTTGGCAACTCAGGTCAGTTTTCTTGAATAATTCGATGGCTCCACGAAATGTTTGGCTCACCAGCAGTTCGCTTTCGGCGTAGTTGAATCCCATCTCTTTGGCAGCATCAATCAAAGACTGCATGTAAAACCAAACATAAGCTGGCCCGGAACCCGAAATAGCGGTCGCTGCATCGATTAAGGGTTCCTTTTCTACGTATACCGATTTACCCGTTGTGTTGATTAGATTCTGAACCATCACTAATTCAATGCGGGTTACTTCGTCCGAAGAGGTAAAGGCGGTCATGCCCATCCCAATCTGGGCCGGTAAATTTGGCATAGCTCGAATGACTTTCTGCACGCCTAAACCACGGCAGATGGCGTCGATGGTTACTCCAGCCATAATGGAGACCACTACTTGCTGTGGGTCCATGATGGGGCGTAACTGGCTAAAGAGCACCGGGGTGTCTTGCGGTTTTACGGCCAGAATGATGAGGTCCGCTTTGGGCAAGCATTCCTCCGGCCTGCTATAGACTGTTCCAATTTCTTTCTTGGCCAGTATTTCGGCCTTCTGTGGGGATTTTTCGAGGATCATCATTTCCTCGGTTCGAGTGATCTTGGAGCGTAGGAAACTCTGGGCGTAGGTTAAGCCCATATTACCTCCTCCAATGATGAGTATTTGCATGTCTTTTTAAGTTTGACACAAATGTAGGGGCTTTTGTAAGTCGGAGAAAGGAATCCCGAGGCAATCCCTTATCTTTCGGGCCAAAATAAATAGAGAATCTACAATGGATAAAATCGATAGTTTAAACCAAGTCGCTGAATTTCACCGCACGTTTCAACACCCAGTCCTTTCGGAGCCAACCATTCCTTCGGAGGCTCGTTGCAAACTGCGGGTTGCGCTGTTAGCTGAGGAGCTAAAGGAGTTAGAAGCCGCTATTGCGGATCGGGACCTGGTAGAAGTGGCCGATGCCTTATGTGATATTCAGTACGTTTTAAGCGGGGCCGTATTGGAGTTTGGGTTGGGAGAAAAGTTTGTGGAATTGTTCAATGAAGTACAACGTTCAAATATGAGTAAGACCTGTGCTTCCGAAGCGGAGGCCATCGCCACCCAAGAACACTATCGAGCCAAAGACGGTACGGAGAGCTACATCAAACAAGTAGGTGAGCACTGGTTGGTATACCGCAGTTCCGATGATAAGACCTTGAAATCGGTTAACTACTCCCCGGCAGATTTGAAATCTATGTTGGCCTAATTCTACCAAAGTACAAAGTACGTCTACCTCCTAGGCTTTGTAAAGTACGTCGGCAGGCAGGTCTACCTTTCCTTTGTGGGGTGCACTATGCATAACGCTCGTCTTTCCGAAAGGGCAGTCGTTCCATATCGATCACTTCCAGGCTGAAAAATCCAAAATCCTCGACCACTTTCCCACGAATGCGGTAAATTCCTTTACCGACAAAGGGCGATCGTTTTAAGGACGGAGGGAAGTGCGTTGTATCTAGAAAATAGCCTTCGCAATCGAGCCAGGTGCCAAAATGCATCCGATCGCCACGGACGGTTCGGACATCTTTCTTACACACATAGTAGCCGTAACTAGTTACCATCTGCCCCAAGTGTTGCCCGAGCTGGCGACTAGTAACTCCTTTCGGAGGTCGCTCGGCCAAAAGATCGAAAGGAGAGCAGAGCGCAAAGCCGAGGAGCTCAATCTCGTCAAAGGCCTGGTCGTAGGGGGCCTCCCGCAAATTAGGTAACTGAAAGGATTCGGAGGTGTCGGCAAAGAGTAGTCCGCTATTCTCAAAACTGGTCCGCGGGTTGTATACGGCGTTTTTCTGCCACATTAATTCGTATTTATTGAATCCGGTAAAGCGGAAAGCACCGATTCGAATGAGTATTTCCAATTGGTCCGCGACAATATCGACGCGTTGGACGAAGTCCTCGAGACTTTGAAAGGGGCCATCTAAACTCCGCTGGTATACGATTCGGTGGGCAATCTTACGCTCCATCTGGTGTAAGTGGATAAAACCCAGATAAATGTCTTCGCCTTGAATTGTGGTGAGGTACTGGCTGTGGTTCACGCAAGGTGCGTGGATCTTAGCCCCCTGCATCCGGGCTTCGTGGACGTAGTATTCCGTTTGGTAGAAGCCGCCAAAATTATTGATGACAGCGACCATGAATTCCAATGGATAATAGGCCTTCAAATAGAGGCTTTGGAAGCTTTCTACCGCAAAGCTAGCCGAATGCGCTTTGCAGAAGGAGTAGCCCGCAAAGCTTTCGATCTGTCGCCATACCTCCTGAGCCAACTCTTCGGAGTGCCCCCGCTGTGCGCACTGTAGGAAGTACTTGTCCTGTAGCATCTGAAACGTGTCTCCCTGCGCTTTCTTACCGGTCATAATACGTCGTAAGACGTCACTTTCATCAAGATCCAGTCCGGCGAAGTGATGCACGATTTTCATAACGTCTTCCTGGTAGACCATTACGCCAAAGGTTTCTCCTAGTTGTTCCTCAAAAACCGAGTGTAAGTACTCGAAGCTTTCGGGGCGGTGAAACCGGGAGATGTATTCTCGCATCATCCCAGACTTAGAAACGCCGGGTCGGATGATCGAGCTGGCGGCTACCAAGTGAATGTAATTATCGCAACGCAGCTTCTGTAGAAGCCCCCGCATGGCCGGTGACTCGATGTAGAAACAGCCAATACAATGGCCAGAACGTAGCTGGGTACGTACCCGTTGATCTTGCTTGATGGCAGGGATAGCGTGTATATCTACGGCCTTCCCCCGATTTTGGCGGATTAGGTCAACGGCATCTTTAATATGTCCCAGCCCCCGCTGGCTGAGCACGTCGTATTTGTGGAACCCTATATCTTCGGCGTGGTGCATATCGAAGTGGGTGATCGGGAATCCCTTGGGCATTTGCTGGAGAGCGGTATGCTCGTAAAGGGGGCGTTCTGAAATGAGAATGCCTCCGGCGTGGATGGACAAATAGTTGGGAAATCCTTCAATATATGCACCGTAGTGATACAGTGTTTTTGCTAGTTCATGGTGTTTTTCGGACGCATTGGGATCGCGAATGATGAGGTCGATCTCGTGCTTGGGAAGGCCGTATACCTTGCCCAGTTCCCGAATGGTAGAACGCCCTTTAAACGTATTATAGGTAGCCAGAAGGGCCGTGTAGTCTCGCCCGTAGCGCTTGAAGATATAATCGGTGACATCGTCGCGTTCATCCCAGGAAAAATCAATGTCAAAATCGGGTGGAGAGGTGCGGTGGGGGTTGATGAAGCGCTCGAAATAGAGATCTAGTTCCAGGGGATCAACGTCTGTGATCCGTAGGCAGTAAGCTACGATCGAATTGGCTCCACTGCCACGGCCTACGTGATGGTAGCCCATACTGTGGGCATAGCGAATAATATCCCAGGTAATCAGAAAGTACGAGCAAAAGCCTTGTTGGTCTATGACGCGCAGTTCTTTTTGTACCCGTTTTAGAGCCGCTTGATCGTGAGCACCATAGCGTTGCTGACAGCCGTTAATGGCCAATTTGGTGAGCAGCTGAAGATCACTATCCGGGTGCCCGGTAAAACTACGGCGGTTGTTCGCTAAACTGGATGGTAATTCGATAGCACATTGATCCAGTATCCGTTGGGTATTACGGAGAATTTTGGGGTACTGCTGGTAAATGGTAGTGAAAAACTCCCGAGGATGAAAACGCTCGTTTTTCTTGGCAGCATGGCGGGATTCGAGCTTAGTAATCAGGGTATTTAAGTCAATGGCCCGCAGCAATTGGTGGGTGTAATGGCCTTCGTCATCCAGAAAAGTAACGGGGCTCCAGATAACAAGTTGTTGGGGGTATTTGCGTACTTCGGAGGAAAATAAGCGATGTACGTGCTCCGGTCGAATACCCAGTAATTCGTGCGGGGCAAATGTTTCAATAGGTTTGAATAAGCGGGGATATAGAATAAAGGTATCGGGTAATTCTGGTGCTTGTTGGGTCAAAGGCTGTTGTTCGATGGAGTGTTGGCTGAGATGCCGGTTGAGCGCAGCGAAGCCCCGTTGGTTGCGGGCAATACCAATGTAGAGCAATCGATGATCTTGCCGGAATTCAATACCTACAATGGGCTTGATACCCGCCATCCGGCAGCGGGCGATAAATTCACTGGCACAAGAGGTATTATTGATATCCGTCAATACCAATTCTGACAGACCCCGCTGTTGGGCAATCTGAACCAATTGGGCAGGGGATAGAGTCCCATACCGTAAACTGTAATACGAATGGCAATTGAGATACATACTTCCGCTTCGTCGTTTGGTGCTAAGCACTACGATTGATCAGATGTAACTTGGTGCTGGCAGTTTTCTATGGATGTGAGTGGTTAACACCCAGCTTTGTGGAGGTGTGTCAACAAAAAGTGTTGAAAGGCCAAATTTAAAACATAATGTGTTTAATAACAAGTTGGCCTAACAAAAAAGCGTAAAAATGACAAGCCCTCTGTGCACCAGTCGGATCGCACAGAGGGCCAGGATAGGAGTAACGCAGGGGGATTTAGTATGCGTAAATCATTTGTTTGGTAGCGACGAGTTGATTATCGACGACCAGGCTGTAAGCGTAAGTACCAGGTTGGTAGCGATGGTATCGGTAGTCATACTCTACCGTATTGATCCCGATGTTTAGTTGGATTGTGAGCCGAGCTAATTCCTTTCCATCCAGATCATGAACGAGAATTTGCGCTTGCTGGTAGTCGATTCTTTCTTCTACCAGCACTCCGATGGTCGTCGCTTCGTCGAACGGATTCGGATTGTTTTGCAGCAGGTCGAGTCGCCGAGCCGAAAGGGGTAAATCGACTGTGCTATTGACGTTAAAGGTGCCAAAACGCTCGTTGGAGAACAGGCTTTCCAAACCATTTTCGTCTACGGCGGCTACAGAGAGTACGTATAATACACCGTCTTCCAGCCCTTCTACCATTATTTCAGTTCCCTCGTAGGTCCGTACTTCCAGCCAATCGTTATCATCAAATAAACGAATTGCCACGCGATAAGTACCGGTCTCGGCCGGATCATCTACATCGATCAGGAAGGCATTATCGACCATGGTTAAGTCAAAGTCGAGTGGAGTAGCCGGCCCCGCAGCCGCTACCAATGCGGCGTTTCCATTCAGGACGGCGTTGCGGGCCAGATAATTAAAGTCGACGAAGAAGCTGTCTAATTGACCATCGTTGTCGGTGTCAACACCTAGAATATCTTCCATGGTATGCTGCCGATCGTGGTAATCCGGATCGGAAGTGCCCGCATCTCCGTGCTCATTGGCTGAGGTAAAACGAACTGCGGGAAAGCCATCCGCGCGAAATGGAATATGATCGCCTCCCCGTCCGGTGCGATCTTCGTTGGTCATAATGTTGATGACGGGTTGGACCGTCATCAAGTCCTGGACCATTTCTTGGTATTCCAATTTGATAAAACGGGCCAATTGCTTATTCCGAGAGTTGAGGCTTCCCTGCGAATAGATCCGAACATTAATACTGTCAATATCATTGAGTCCGGGACAACCTGGAGGCGAAGCTGTTTCTCCACAGACAATACCACCAACGATGTCGTTGTTGAGAACAGCCCGGAGGGCAATGTTTTCATCCTTGATATATTGAGAAAAGGCATTGGCCCCAAATAGGCCCTGTTCTTCTCCGATGGTGAGCACAAAAACGAGCGTACGATCAAAGCTAAATTGTCCCATGATACGGGCTAGCTCCAGAATGAGAGCGCTCCCGCTTCCATTGTCTTCCATCCCATTCGCCATGCAGTCGACATCGCAAACGGTTTCACAGCGGCTATCAAAATGAGCTTCTAGCAGGATCACTTCCTGAAAGTTGGGACCTTGCCCGGGGAGCACTGTGAAAATATTTCGGTGCTGCCCCATATCACAAATGTCTTGATCAAACTGTAGATAGGAGGTGATAAGACGATTTTCGTTTTGACTACTAAAAAGTTCAAACTTTTCGAAGGCCCACTTACGAGCCGCCCCTATGCCGAAATTCATACTCGTAGTGTCAGAGCCGGTGTTCCGGTTACTAAAAGTACTCATCTCTTCGAGGTAGCTTAGGAGAGAATCAGTATCGATTTCATCTACCAAGGCAGCCGCAATTATTTGCGCATCGTCAACAACGATAGAAGGGGCATAGTCGGAGGGGTTGAAGTTGCCGTGGAGAATGTCATCGGCCTCTTGATTGGTGACCAAAATATTGGTTTGGGCAAAGAGCCCACCCGATAGAGCAAAGGCTAGTAAAAAGTAGAGAAAGCGTAACATAACTAGTTATTTATAGGTGAGTAAAAAGATCCTAGCAGCTTGGTAAATAAAAAATAATTAACGGCGACATTGTTGTTGTTTGAAAAACGTTCAATACCATTCCAAAATGGAATCGAGGAAAATGCCAACAAGTTTTCCCTTGGAAGATTTACCGAGAAACATTTGCAATGCGGATTGCATTTTTTTTCAAATAGAATGTCTGCAAAGTGAAATTTCATGGATAATTCTCTAATATTATAATCGAAAGTATACGTACAATGTGTTTTTGAAG
>JBCDIO010000031.1:0-12462 GCA_038748815.1 Bacteroidota bacterium | reverse complement strand
CGAATGCTAGACGGAAGGTATTCGTTCGATACTTTGTAACTTATAATGGCGATCCTGCAATTCTCTTTTTCCATTTTCGTGAATCAAGTTCAATGGACTCTTTTGTCTAGGGTTGAGACGTAAGATTTTGTTAAAAGGAACGCTTTTTGAGAAAAAAAATATTTTAAGGCCGAATACCCCGTCACACTTAGCGAACATACTACAATTTTTTGGCCTATCGAAGCAGAGCTCTTTGCTTTTCCTTAGTATTGCGCATCGTTTTCATCCAGGATCAAGTAGTCTATGTCACAAAATGTAAAAGCCCATCTGGCCTTATTAATGGTCGCCCTAATTTACGGGGCTAATTACAGTATTGCCAAGTGGGCGATGGCCGGGGACTTAATCGGCCCCAAGGGTTTCGTTCTATTGAGAATTGGCTCTGGAATGATCTTTTTCACCCTCCTACATCAGTTATTTGTACGGGAGAAAGTAGATCGTAAAGATCACGGTCTCTTATTACTTTGCGGCTTAACTGGCTCTACCATCAATCAACTCTTCTTCTTTTGGGGTCTTAGTTACACCACACCGATCAACGCATCGTTGATCATGACTTTAAACCCAATCCTGGTGCTCATAGTCTCTTCCCTTTTGATTGGAGAACGGATTACCTTGCGCAAGATCATCGGTATTATCGTTGGAGCGAGTGGAGCGATCTTTTTATTACTCTACCAACAATCCTATTCCTACAATGCCGAAGGTTTACTGGGTGATATTATGATCTTGATCAATGCCACTTCTTACGGAATTTATCTGGTTTTGGTAAAAAAGCTGATGGTCAAATACCAACCGTTTACGGTCATCCGCTGGGTATTTACCTATGGTTTCATTTTTATCTTACCCATTGGGTTTTCTTCGTTTACCGAGATCGCTTGGGCGGAATTTAGCACCTACACCTGGTGGGCCGTAGGCTATGTACTCCTTTTCACTACTTTTATGACTTATTTGTTTAATGCCTTTGCCTTATCCGTGGTAAATGCCTCGGTGGTGAGCATTTATATCTATCTACAACCGTTGATTGCTGCGCTGATTGCTATTTCATTCGGTCAAGAGACTCCGGACTGGGTCAAAATCATCCCTGCGATTCTGATCTTCAGCGGAGTATATATAGTAAGTTCCAAGAATCGAACTACAAATTAGTTTTGTTGGTATTAGACTTTTATAAATACTTCATTATTAGCACATTATAAAAACCTACCACTTCCTTAGAAAAGCCTACCGTACCCTATTTAGTACGTGATTCTTTGCGTCATCCTCCTTACTTTTAGGGAGAAAGCCAAGTATCTTTGATTAATGAGTCGGTTTAAAATTTTATCTATGGGCATTCCGGAAAAATTTATAACCTCTCAAGAGAAGGACGATTAATCATGAGCAAACGCCCACGCCCGGATCAAGTTTATACGGAAACGTTACTGCATAAGTACGAATCCTTTCAGCACACTCCACAAGGCAGTAGTTGGACGGAAGCTGAGTTATTGGAGCTGATCGAATACTTTGAAGGGGAGTACCTGCTTGAACAGGCCCTCGAAGTATGTGACCTTGGCCTCGCACGGTATCCGTATTCTCATGAATTTTATGTTCAGCGGTCCCGCATTCTCATTCTCAATGGGCAAGAAGCCAGTGCCATGCTTCATTTGGACGAAGCAGAACTGGTATCTCCAGACTCTTTAGACGTACTCTTACTCCGAGCCGAAACGCTGGGGGCCCTCGCACTATATACCGAAGCACATCAGTTGTTAAATCAACTGAAATCTAACTATACACACAAAGCCCTCAGCGACATTTTCTTCGTAGAAGCTATTGTCTTCGAAAAGGAAGAAAACTATGAACAAATGTACTTTGCGCTGGAGGCTGCTCTAGAGGCTGATCCCACTAATATAAGCGCGCTGGACCGTGTTTGGCCTGTCGCCCAGCACAGCCGACGCCATTTAGAATGCATGGATCTCCTCGAACGCATCTTAGATGAAAATGCCTATTCCTACCACGCTTGGCATCAATTAGGCAATGGCTGGGCTTATCTGGGGCAATACGAACGAGCCTTAGAAGCTTACGACTACGCCGTTGTTATCCGAGAAGATTTTTGGCCAGCGTGGCAGGATCGGGCCGATCTCTGCTTTGAACTACAACAATACGAGCAGGCCCTACAGCACTATCGAGTTTTAGAGACCAAGGATCATAACGATCCGGAATTTCAATTCCGGATTGCCCAATGCCTTTTTCATACCGAGCAAATCGAATCCGCCAAGGCCTACCTCTTAAAGGCTATTCGCACAGAGCCACTCAACGAGGAGATCTTCTTTTATTATGGAGAATGCATGGCTGCTCAACAACAATTGCACGCAGCTGTCAAAGCGTACCGCAGGGCCCTACAAATTGATGAATTACGCGAGGAATACCACGCTGCCCTAGCGGAATGCTTTTATGACCTGGAAGAATGGGATTTGGCGGAGCACCATTTTGCAACGGCCACCGAGCTGGCACCAGAAAACGTACAGTACTGGTTGCAATATGCCACCTTCTTAATGGAAACGGATCAACAGGAAGGAGCACTACACATTCTGCAAGAAGCAGAGTTTAACGCGCTAGGCATAGAAATTACCTACTGTAAGATCGCTTGCCTTTTTGTAGCGGGCCGACGTAAAGAAGCCTTTAACTTGTTGCAACAGGCTTTGCGTGACCAATATGAGCTATACCCAGCCCTATTTGATTTGGCCCCCGATCTACAAAACGATCGCCAAGTGCTTGCAGCGATTGCTGCTTTCCAACCTTAATCGTTATCCCTACGGCATAGCGGGTGCGCCCGCGAAATGGTAAGCGTGATACGCCGCACCTACAATACCGGCCTTATTCAATAAGCGATCCGGTTTAATAGGGGTTTGTACGGTTAGCACGTGTCGGTACTTCTCAAATTTCTTACTACCGCCCCCCCCTAAGAGGATCAGATCGGGTGAGAAATACTTTTCGATCTCCAGTAGATATTTATCGAAGCGATAGCCCCATTCTTCCCAACTGATCCCATCGCGCTTCTTGGCATTCGCCGAGGCGTAATGTTCAGCCACTTGCCCCTCTAAGGTAAAATGCCCTAGTTCGGTATTGCGTACCAAAACGCCATCGGAGAAAAGTGCTGAGCCCAAACCAGAGCCGACGGTAATTAGAATAACCGTTCCTTCGTTGTAGCCTTTCCCATCTCCATATTGGAGGGAGGCAATACCCGCCGCATCGGCATCATTTAACGCATAGACTCGATTGCCAACGGCCTGACCAAAGGTATTCTCAACATTTGTACCAATCCAGAGTGGATCAATATTTGCTGCGCTCAGAGCAACGCCTTTTTTTATGACGGCGGGAAAACCGCAACCAACTGGTCTATCTTTTGGATACCCCAGCTGATCGACTAATTCGATCACCGTTTGCGCCATAGCCTGCGGCGTTGCGGGCTGCGGTGTTTCGATGCGAACACGCTCCGTTATTAATTCTCCAGTGTCTAGATCAACTACAGCGCCTTTGATTCCGGAGGCTCCTACGTCGATCCCCAAAATTTGTTTTTCTTCCATGTTGGTTGTGCCTTAAAATTAGGTCGGGAGAATTCTAGAACAGTGTCTTTGGCACCGAACCCTAAAAGCGGGGGTCCGGTGCTAAATACTTTTTACATTAAAGTACTAAAGCTTATTTGATAACCTGAACGGTCATTTTAATATCTTTGTAAGGACGGTTTGCTCCGTCTACCTTCTGTGCCGCAATTTGATCAATTACTTCCAATCCTTCCACTACTTTTCCAAAAACCGTATACAAGCCGTCCAAATGAGGTGTTCCGCCGTACTTGACGTAGGCCTCCCGCTGCTCCGGAGAGTAGCGCATACCATTTTTAGCTTGCATTTGGTCCAGCACCTTATCGGAAACGGGGGCACCTTGCACTAGGTAAAACTGTGAACCCGATGAAGCTCGATTCGGATTCACCTGGTCGGATTTCCGAGCGGCCGCTAGGGCCCCTTTCACGTGTACGTTGCCCGCACCAATTTCTTCGGGAACCGTATAACCCGGACCACCTCGTCCAAGGGCAACACCCGGATCAGCCCCCTTCGAATCGGGATCCCCTCCTTGAACCATGAAACCCTGGATAACGCGATGGAATAATAAGTCGTTGTAGAACCCTTCTTCCACCAGCTTAATGAAATTGTCCCGGTGCTTGGGGGTATTATCGTATAACCAAATCACAATATTTCCCAACGAAGTAGAGATTTCAACTAAGCAGCGTTCGGGAGCATTGATCACAATTCTTTTGGTGTACATCGCTACCCTTCTGCCTTTAATAGCTTTTAGAGACACTAAGAAATTCCCCGAGGTCCGATACTCGTGTACAGGGTTTGGATCACTGGAAAAAGACCCATCGCCAAAATCCCATTCGTAACTCTCCGCACGTTCGGATTGGTTGGTGAATTCAATTCGAACGGGAGCTTGCGGAATTACTCCTTCCGGTTGATCCAGTACTTTACTAGAAATAGGATCATAAACCCCGTATTGAAAGCTTGCCACCGTTTTTCCACAGCTAACCAAGAGGCTCGCTACCAAAGCACAGAAAATAATAGTTCGTAACATCTGCATGGGCTTACTCAATTTTTTTCTCATTTATTGAATCACACGGATTTGCATCTTTACATCTTCTACCGGGCGATCCATCTCTCCCCGCTCTTGGCTGGCAATCTCATCAATTACTTCTATACCTTCAATAACCTGGCCAAAAACGGTGTACTCTCCGTCTAACATGGGCGTACCTGGAGTATTTGCGTATACTTCTCGTTGTTGAGCAGAATATTTCACTCCTTTATATTGCTCGAGTTGATCCAGAATCTGTGGATTTACCGGTTGTCCTTGTACCAAGTAGAATTGAGATCCCGACGAAGCCTTTTCCGGGTTTACAGCATCCCCCATTCTGGCGGCCGCCAAGGCACCCCGTTGGTGAATTAACCCAGGATGAATTTCCGCAGGAATCGTATACCCTGGGCCTCCATTACCGAGCATTACACCGGGCTCGGCCCCTTTGGAATCTGGATCGCCCCCCTGGATCATAAATCCTTGAATCACCCGGTGAAAAAGTAATTCATCAAAGAAACCTTCTTCGGCCAACTTGATGAAGTTATCTCGGTGTTTTGGCGTATAATTGGAAAGTTCCACTTTCATTACGCCGTAGTCCGTGGCAATTTCTACCTGACGACGGGGTGGTTCTGGCACGACCACTTCGTAGGTCTGCTCACTGGTATTCTCTCCATTGATAGCCGTTAATTTAGCCGTAAAGGTCCCGAACAATTCGTAGGTGTGACTTGGACTTTCTTCCGTAGAAGTCTGGCCATCGCCAAAATCCCATTGGTAGGAAGTTGCGTTAACCGATTGGTTGGTAAACGCCACGGTCAATGGTAAAGACTGTCCATCTGGCATTGCCGTAAAAACAGCCTGGGGCACTACCTGGCTAGAGCAGCTCCAAATAGCGATAGAAAGCAAAAGGAACAAGGAGGATTGAAAAAGATATTTCATGTACTACAACGTTCTGTTTGATGATCAAAGAAGAAGACCGATCCCGGTTTAATTTTCTTCGTATTCCTTAAAGTATTGAATGGCTTTTTCCTTTAGTAACTGTGCCTGCTGACCAACCCCTTTCACTCGTAAAGGCTTTTCTGCTTTATAATGAGGCCAACCATCCGCATCACGCCCCACAAAAGAGTAGTACCCGTCATAGCTCAGCAAGCGACAAACAGCAATGTGCATCAAGTCCTGCTTCTCTTCCTTGGTAAACTCTTTTTGCCAGCGGCCAAGCTCCTGAATTCCGATAAGAAACAGGATGGCATTAAGGTCGGGTAAATGTGCTCGTTGCAGGGCATCCTTTACCAAATGCCGGACCCGTAACCACTCGAATTCAAATTCCCACTCTTCCATATTAGCGATCCCGAAATATTGGTAATTTGCAAATATAATAACATGTTTACGATTTCCGAGGTAGGTTCTGGTGGCTATTCTTCAAGAATAATGGCAGGCACTCGTGCGGCCCGGTTAGCTGGCAGAATGGAGGCAAACCCTCCAATGGCAATAACGGTTAGACCAATCATAAAAAAGTCCCAAACACGTAGGCTAATCGGATAAGCAGTCACCAAAAATCCCTGTGGTATAGAGATTAATCCATACTCTAAATTTACATGAACCACGTACAGCAAAACCGCTACCAGCATTCCAATCACCATACCTAACCCACAGATTAACAAGCCTTCTCCCAGAAAGATCTGACGAACTAAGGAATCTGTGGCCCCCATCGACTTGAGAATAGCAATATCTTTTTTCTTCTCTAATACGATCATCCAAAGAGCACCAACCATATTAAAGGCCACCAAAAACAGGGTCAAACTTAGAATGGCGTAGGACATCCATTTCTCGATATTCATCAGCTTTAGAAACGCTTCGTCTTGCTGGTAGCGATCCCGAATCTGAAAGTCGGGCCCCAGGCGAGCCCGCAAAGCAGCCATAACTGCCTCCCCATTGGCATCCGCGTCTAGCTTCAGCTCGAGGGCACTAACGGTGTTTTCCGAAACGCTCAGTAAGCGTTGGGCAAAATCTAAAGACGTGAGAATATACTGATTATCAAAATCCTGCTGAATGACGAAGGTACCGGCCGGGTAGAGGAGCTTTTCAACAAAGGGATTCGATAGAGAACTTTTCTTTTTTCGCTTTGGCATGTAAACACTAATAGTTGCCAGTAGGTCGTCTACATTTACCGCTAGTTTATTGCGCATACCAACACCCAGTACCGCCATGTCCCGCCCTTCATAACGCAAGCGATACACTCCTTCTCGCACGGTCGTATCGATTCCAGTAACCGACTTATAGTATTGGTCGACTCCCTTGACAATCCCGATATCTTGATTGGATTTATATTCAAAGACCGCGATCTCTTCCAGACTCAGACTGAGGTGTCTTACCCCTTCAATTTCCCGCAAATCATCCAATAACACGGTATCTACCGTGAAGGATTTTCCTTTGGCCGCCGATACTTTAACGTCCGGATTAAACTGCCCAAAGAGTCCCGTGATGAGATCTTCAAATCCATTGAATACCGATAACACCAACACTAAGGCCGCGGTACCAATAGCAATCCCGAGCAAAGAAATACCCGTAATGATGTTAATTGCATTCGTGGATTTCTTTCCGAAGAGGTAGCGGCGAGCAAACTTAACGGGAAGTCTCATAGGGACAATTAGCGTTCCTGGTTTTAGTCAATCGCTTCATAAATAGCGCGATGGATCAAGGGTCTAGTATTTAGCTTGCCCAATTTATTATTTTTCATACTGGGATAGGTCCGGTTAGACAGAAAAATGTAGATCAGCTCTTCATCGGGGTCAACCCAGACACAGGTTCCAGTGAAACCTAGGTGACCAAAGGTCCGTTCGGAGGCTAAAGAAGACATATTCAGTACAATATCCGGATCTAATTGTTTCATATCAAAGCCAATCCCTCGACGTAGACAATCGGGACATCGCTTGGTAAACTGCTCTACGGTTTTTTCTTCTAAAAACCGTTCGCCACCATAATAGCCCTTATTTAGTAACATCTGCATGAGGGCGGCCAGATCATGTGCATTGCTAAACAGCCCGGCGTGGCCACTCACCCCGCCCAACATCGCAGCCCCCATATCGTGCACGTGGCCCTGGACCGTCTGATAGCGGAAATAGCGATCACGTTCTGTCGGTGGGATCTTATTGGCAGAAAAACGAGTCAATGGATTATAAGTCGTGGTACGCAGTCCCATGGGCCGATAAAAATTGGCCATCGCAAATTGGTCGATTGTCAGACCACTCTTTTCTTCCACCAACCCGGCGAGAAGATAAAAACCCAAATCGCTATATACGTAGCGATTATCACTCCGTAAGCTCGAGTCCCAGATCTTTTGCCAAATCGAATCCCGGTAAGTAGATAACAAGTACAGGTTATCCGTGACCTGAATACCGTATTTTCCTGAACTCTTCCGACGGTAGAACTCGTCGTCAGGCTGCTTGCGTCGATCTAGCGTCTTTTCGTAGAATGGGATCCAGGCTCGCAAACCAGCCGTATGGGTCATCAGATCTTGTAGCACGAGCGGGGACTTATTCGTAGTATCAAGCTGTGGCCACAGGCCGCCTAGCGTATCGGTCAATTTCAATTGGCCGGTCTCCGCCAGCTTCATGACACTAATGGTCGTTGCTGCTATCTTGGTGATAGAAGCCAAGTCGTACAAATCTGTGATTTGAGTTGGTCGGCGATTATCGTAGGTGTGGTGCCCATACGATTTCTCGTAAACCACTCGGCCATTTTTGGCTACGAGAACTACGCAGCCCGGCGTTGCTTTTTTTTGGATGGCTACCAAGGCCAAAGAATCGATTTTTTGAAGTGCCGAGGCGTTCATTCCTACTTCCTCGGGTGTAGCAGCCCCTAAGCGATACAAACTCGTCGTTGAAACCCCACTATTGACTGGTAAGTTGGGGGCTATGGTAACCGGTAAGCGCCCCGTCATGGCAAACGCTCCAAAAAGACCCTGCGCCAAACGCTCCTGGGTTACAATCTCTTCATTATAACCCAGTACTATGTGCCGTAAATTGGCAAAGGGTTCCAGCGCATATGGATTACCCAAGAAGGCCAGAACGACGTTCTTCTCAGCCGCCAACTCCTGAATAAAGTCGATAGACGCTTGACTGATCCCATATTTGCCATTCTTAGGGTAAGAACGAATATTATGGAGGCTAACAATTATAAGGTCCTCATTCTTGACCAACTTCAAAGTCTTATCCTTTTGCCGACGGCTAATATCTTTGGTCAAGTTTACGTGCTGCGCCTTTATATAACGATCTACCGTCCGTTGGAAGGCGGTTTTCGTAGGTGCTCCAATGGCAATCGTCGCTACATTAAGCGTATCCAAACGCTGCAAGGGAAGCAGATCCCCTTGGTTTTGTACAACCGTCAAGGCTTGCTCGGTGAGTTTATTTTTGAGGGCAATCGCTTCGGGCTGATTTAAATCTTCGCGTAAATTTTCGAGGGCAATTGGCGTGAATGACGTCAATCCTAATTCGTGCTTCGTCCGAAGGACGCGCTTTACACTGGCGAATACTTCCAGGCTATCCAGTTGCCCATTTTTTATCTGTGCCAGAATGGTCTCAATCGCTAGTGGCACATCGTGGGGAATCAACAAAATATCATTACCCGCCCGGAGGGCTTGGGCTTCCAAGGCACCGTATTCGTGGTGCTTGGTCACCCCATCCATATCGAGTCCGTCGGTAATGATCAAGCCATCGAACCGGTATTGTTCGCGCAGAATACCCGTAACGACAGAACGGGATAGGGAAGTCGGCATATTGGCCGTACTATCTAAGCTTGGCACCTGCAAATGGGCCGTCATCACACTTCCAATTCCTTGTTCGGCGAGTACTTTAAAAGGGAATAACTCGATACTATCCAATCGGTTCCGATCGTGCTCAATAACGGGTAAATCGTAATGAGAATCCATATTGGTATCCCCGTGTCCCGGAAAATGCTTCGCACAAGCTAGCACTTGCTGATCTTGCATCCCTTTCATGTACATGTAGCTCTTTACTGCTACATTGTAGCGGTCTTCTCCGAAGGACCGGTTATTGATAACTGGATTAGCTGCGTTATTATTGACATCGACTACGGGGGCTAAATTTAAATGTACCCCCAGGCGCTTACAATGGGTGGCGATTTCGGCACCTAAATCGTACATCAATCGATTATCGGAAATGGCCCCAAGCATGAGCTGCCGAGGAAAGCTGATCGTTGATTTACGTAGCCGCATACCCAGGCCCCATTCGGCATCCATGCCCACGAGAAGAGGAACCCGTTTAGTGAGCGATTGGTATTGATTGGTGAGTAATGCCTGCTGCTCTGGCATACCCTGAAAGAATAGCACTCCTCCAACGTGTTGATCCCGAATGAGAGATTCAATCTCTTCGATGTGTTCACTGCCTTTATTCGAATAGGCACGCACCATAACCAGCTGACCGATCCGTTCTTCCAAACTCATTTGGGCAAATACTGAATCAGCCCAAATACTGGCGGGGCTCGGTGGGGTAGGACGAGGATCCGGTTGATTAAAACTAGATAAAGCGCAGGCGGTGCCGATGAGAAGCACCCAAAGGAATTTGCTGTTCATAGCAAGGGTTCGGGTTTTGGATCGAGTATGGGACAACTATTAAAGCTTTTTAACGCAAGACACAAAGAAACTAATTGCCAATACCTCTATTTTTTAAATAGTCGGGGTCAATGCTTAAAGCACGTTGGTGATATTCTGCTGCTTTTTCCGTTTGGCCGGCATTTTGGTAGGCCGTACCTAGGTTGAACAGCGCATCTGGATTTTCTGGTTGCAAGGCAGCGGCCTGTTCAAAATACCGAATAGCTTCGGCCGCTTGTCCCGAAATTCCGTGGGCGACTCCCAGTAAACGCAACGTTTCAAAATCACCAGGCATAGCCGCATCCGCTTTCCGCAAGAAATCAATGGACCGCGCTAAATCACCTTTCTCTTCCCCGTAGAATTTTCCAGCATCACGCAATGTAAGTCCTTTGTTACGGAATGCATCTGAGTAGTTCGGGTCTAATCGTAAAGCCTCTTCGTAATATTGAACGGACGCTTCGTAGTTCTTAAGGTAGTTATTGGCGTTCCCCAAAAGCAGATAAGCATTCTTGTAGAAAAGGTGAATTTCTACTGCTTTCTGAAGGTGTACAACGGCTTCTTGCAACATCTGCTGACGCTCAGATTCCGAACGTTCTTCCTTGACGGCTTGGGTGATTAATTCTCCACCCACCGAATTTTGCAATTTGGCGCTATTGACAGAAACTGCTACATCTGTGGTGAATAACGTAAAGTTATCCTTCCAAGCTACATTGCGCAACACCGTTTTGGCTCCAAACAAGACAATTACCAAACTTAACAATATAAGCACGAGTTGGTAACGGGCCGCCTTATGGATAGGTTTTTTCTTGGGCACTCCGAGTAGATAGTACAAACCGAAAGCGGCCGCAAAACACAAACCAACGGACGGCATATAAACAAAACGCTCGGACATATTCGTTCCGATTGGGAAGACAATGTTAGAAACAATCGAAAGGGTGGCTAAATAGTAAATGAATCCAAAGGCAATAGGATCTTTTTTCCTAATTCCAAGGATAGCGTAGATGCCCATTGCCAAGTAAACCAACCCACTTAATAGGACTTGCCAATCTCCGAAAGTCATCATCTCTACATGGCGAGGATAGTAATCATGAGTGAGCGGGTGAGGGATCAAATGCAAAAAGAGGTATTGACCCAGTGTGTACAGAATGGTTGCATATTTTTCGAGCACTGTAAACTCAACGTATTGGGAGCCTGTCCATTTGAGAAAAGGGTTATTCATTAGCTCCATGGATGGCTCTCCTAAGCCAACCCCCAGAATACTTGACCGCAACGCTAAAAACATAGCCGTAGCCACCAACAGTTGCAAAAGAGCTTTGCCCTGTTGCTTCCAGTTCAGGTCTCGGAAAAAGTACCCCATAAAGGGAATGACGGCTAGAAAGGTAATGGTATTCTCTTTGGAAAGTAGGCCGATGAAAAAAACCACCGAAGCACCGAAGAGCCAAAAGGCATTCTTGCGGTCCCAATATTGTAAAACCATATATGCCGCTCCCAGGCTACAAAGTAGTGCCATGATTTCATCGCGCCCTTTAATGTTCGCAACTACCTCTGTGTGGAGTGGATGTACCACAAATAAGACACTGGTAACCAGAGCGAGCCAAAGCGATTTGGATTCCCGAAATTTTGGCTTAGTAAGCTGCCGAACCAGAAAATAAAGCAAAAGCCCCGTTAAGCCGTAAAGAATAGCATTGACTAAGTGCCCTACGATTTTGTGTTGTTCTGGACTAAAGAATTCTACTCCAGTCGCAAACATCAATAGGGTAAACGGGCGATAACGCCCCCCCGAGACAAGCTTTTCTTTGCCTTCTTCTTTGAAAAAGCCCCGGAAGGTATCATAGGCGAGGATATCGGCCATCCCGTCAAAGCCGCGCATCGTAAACTCATTATCGTAGATCACAATGGCATCGTCTTGGGTGTAATCGTGCCCTAGCGTATTGGCATACAGACCAAAGCCCAATAGGAAGATGATCCAAGGGTGCCAGGAGGTGGCGTATAAAAAACGAGGTTTCTTATTTGTACTGCCTTTCTTTGTTGGCTTTACTTTCGCCATAGGATGCCCGTTTAAAGTGGAGGATCCATTGTGAAAGCCCGTTTGAGCGGGTGGCACCAGGCACCTACTCACGTTTAGGCTTTAGCTAACGTCTAGGCCTTCGTGTTGGTGGCTAGCCTTATAGCGGCCTTTACCAAATTTGGCTCCGTTAAATGTAATGGTCTTCCGTAGTTCTGCTTGT